>CAYPVA010000061.1:0-10099 GCA_964414045.1 uncultured Lishizhenia sp.
GCAAGATCGCTAATGAGTTGCGGTAAATTATTGACAGCCATATAGCTGTTTCCTAGAAATAAGGTTCGAAGCGTATCTTGTGCAAAGCCAGGGCTTAGGGAAATGAAGCACAAACTTAAGAAAGCAAATAGGCGCATTAGTTATTGATTTTGATGGGTTGGGATTGTAAGCGGATATCTTTGGACGAACTGCCTACTTGCAAAATAAATTGACTCGGGTATGCTATGGTTGAAGGCCCTGTTGGGATGCCAATATCAGTAATTGGAATCTTGATTTGACCAAAAAATGTGGTTGAACCCTTTTGGATTAGTTCTTTTTGAACCCTGATGAGGTATTGTATGGGTAAGGTTTCTTGAGAAAAAACAGGTTTGATGTAAAATTGGATGGCTTCTTGGCCGTCAAATACGCTTGTATTTTCAACGAGCAATGAAACTTCCATGGTATCCTTGGACTGAAAAGCACTTTTGTTAACCATTAAATTCGAATAAGTAAAAGAACTATAGCTTTTGCCATGCCCAAAAGGGTAGAGGGGTTCTCCACTTCCGTTGACATAATCATTCCCCCGACCCGTTGGCTCATGCCAATAACTCAGCGGCAACTGTCCTTCATGTTGTGGAATGGTAAACGGAAGTTTTCCCGACGGATTCACTTTTCCGGTCAAAATATTTGCTAACGCAATACCCCCAGCTTCACCACTGTACCAATTGTACAAAATAGCCGCAGCGTTGTCTTCCCATTGGGTCATGGTGACGGCACTACCGCCCACAATAACAACCACCACAGGCAAACCGCATGCGTCCAAAGTTTCGATCATTTTTATCTGCTCATTGGGTAAGGCTAACGACGAACGGTCTTGGAATTCACCTTCAGCGTAATCTACCACAATAATCGCTACATCCGCATTTGGAAGCGCTTGCTCGATTTCAAAATAACTTGCTTCAACTTTTTCCTTGAGTTCTCTATAGAAAAGTTGGATGCGCCCGTTTGCTTGCGGTTCGCGAAATTCTACTTTGATTTTGAATTGTTCGCCAGTCTTGTAGTCAAGCAAGATTGATCTTTCGTGAAAACCAGTTTTCTCCCATTGGTCAATGCGGCAGGTGTCATCAATGTAAAGCCGATAGCCGTCATTTCCTTTGAGGCCAAGTGCAAATGCTTTGTCTTCGAGCATTTCTATTTGTGCTTCCCAACGCGCAGAGAAAAAACTATTGCCTGTCGAACTATCGGGGCCATAAAGTGTCCAGTGGTGATCAATGCTGTTTTCTTTTCTGACAAAAACAGGATTTCCCATCAGTGCAGGATTGTTGTAATAGCTAGCCTTGAAGCCTTGTGTGTTGCGGCACCAATTGTTTGAAGTATGAAAAATTTGGGCCTCATTCTGTGCGCCATTGAGCGCGGGTAAAAGCAGCACATTTTCTTTACCAAATGCTCTTGTAAGCCCTTCCTGAATGCTAGTTATGTTGTAGCCTTTTCCGCTGTAGCCACCTAATTTAACTGTAGTTGCTGCTTTCCCTACCAAGAGAATTTTAGCATTTTTGTCGAGCGGAAGAATCGGATGGGCATCTATTAATTGTTCGTTTTTTAAAAGTACAATGGACCTTTCGGCAGCTTTTTGAGCCAACTCAAAACCCGACTCAAGCAGTTTTTGGCTTGCCTTTTGGCTTGGAACTTCAACATAAGGTTGCTCGAATAATCCTAACTCAAACTTGACCCTGAGTACGCGCTTGACTGCTTCGTCAAGATACATTTCTTGCACTTCTTTATCGAATAGCCCCGGCGAGAATAAATTAAAATGGCTGCAATCCGTTTGAAAAATGACATCAAGGCCGCCCTTGAGGGCATGAATGCCACTTTGCGCATAGGATTGTGCGGTTTGGTGTAAGACCAACTCACCACCAACTGCATTGGCATCGGAAATCACAAAACCCTTAAATTCCCAATCTTTTTTGAGTGTTTCTCTCAGCAGTGGGGCGTTTGCTGAACAAGCCGTGCCGTTTAACGAATTGTAGGCGCTCATGACAGACCTGGCTTTTCCTTGCTGTATAGAAGTGATGAAAGGACGGAAATGACTCATGTACAATGCGCGCTCACTGAGCCCTACAGGATAACTGTCGCGACCACCATCGCTTACATTGACAGCAAAATGTTTAGGTGTGCAAACAACGCCAAGTTGTTCCATACTGCGCACATAGCTGAGGCCCATTTGGCTAGCCAAAAATGGGTCTTCTCCGTAGGTTTCTTCCACACGGCCCCAGCGCACGTCAGTTGCCAGATTCAGCACTGGGCTTAAAATCTGTCTCACTCCAATTTGCTTGGCTTCAAGTGCTATATGCGTAGCAACCTCCTGCATCAGCTGAGGGTCGAAACTTGCGGCTAGCGCAATGGCTTGCGGAAAACAAGTACTTTGTCCGCGAACCAGCCCGTGCAGCCCTTCGTCAAAAAAAATGATCGGAATACCTAAGCGCGTTTGTTCTACAAAATAGCGCTGAATTTGATTGGCTCTTTGCGCATATTCTTGAGCTGTTTGTGTTTTGGCGTACTGCAGGATTTGTTGCTGAGGGTCTGCAATTTCAGACGTGAACAACTGTAAACCAAAAATGCCGTTTTCAAAACGGCATTTTGTGGTGTCAAAGTCTGAAGGGATCATGAAAACTTGTGCAGCCTTTTCTGCAGGGGTCATGCGGCTGAGTAAGTCATTGATCCTTGCGTCAATGCTTTGTGCAGGATCTTTGTAGAGCTGAGCAAAAGTAAATTGACTCAGGCATAATAAACAGACCAGTAGCTTCATGGTCTACGAAGATACACAAACTTAAAGTCCGTTGGCTGCCATACGCAATTTCAAATCAAGATAAGCTTTTTGGTATGCTTCAACTTGTTTTTTGTCGCGGTTTGATAAATCCATTCTGCCTAGTGTTTGCAAAATGACATCGGCTTCATTGGTGTTTCTGAGTGCAAAATAAGCTTCCAGTAAGTTGACGTAGATCGCAATTGTGACATCTTTGTCGATGCGCGCTTTTTTATTGGTAATGTCTGATTCTTCTAATGCTTTTTTCCAAATCGCAATGGCTTTGTCTAATTCAGCCTTGCCTTGCGCTTCATTGGTAGCTAACATTTTAAAGCCTAAAGTTGCTGCGTTATAAGCGTCTAAAATATCATTGTGCGACTCATTTTTAGACTTTACAAAATACAACTCGAAAGTTTCTTCGGTACGTTCAAATCCAATGCGGTCATTGACCATGTGGTTGATGATCTTGAGGTTTTCTTGCAAACACTTGTCTTCCATAGCCTTGATTGCAGCGCTGGCATCCGTTGATGGTTGGGTTTTAGCAGCCGTACTTTTGTAGGTTTTAAATTCTGTAAATTCTGCTGGCGCTGCCGCATAAATTTCTTGATTGGCTGCATTACTTACACGAAAACTCATTGGATGTCTGTAAGTAAATTCGAGGTGGTAATATGTGACATCTTTAGTAGAACTTGCACCATTCGCTACGGTAGTTTCTTTTTTCACCTCACTGACAATTCTTGCAGGCGTTGCTTCAAAACCTTGAAGCGTAACGGTGTAGTTGAGTGCATTGTTGCTGCCTTTTTCAAGACCATCGATCTTCAAATAAGTCGACGCTAATGAGTTGTAGTCATAGGTGGTTTTTAGAACAGGTGGACTAACTGTTCTGCGATAAGGTTGCGCCACGTAATCTTTAACCGGATGGTTGTTTTCATTCAGCACCTGTTTCTCAAGAATTTTTGAGGCCGTAGATTTGGCATTCCAGGCCTCCATTTCTTTGGCATATTTGTCGTCAGCCGCTTTCAATCTATTCGGGTATTCAGCCATTTCTCGTTGGTAATCGGCTTCCGCTTGCGCTTTGTCTTTTTCAAATTGATCGAGGAGTTTTTGATTTTCGACTTCATAGGCTGCATTCACAAAAGCTTGATAAAATGCAGGCTTTGGCTGAACAGGATTGGTCGGTAGTTTGACGTAAGTGTAGGTAAGTTGCTCGCCTTTAACAGATTGTGCAAATGCATTCAAGCCGAGGGCTAAAGCTAAAATAAGCGTAGTTTTTTTCACGAGGTTATAAATTTTAAATACGGGTTTGAGGACGTAAAAATACAGTAAATAGTTGCTTTAATGTAAGACTTCATAGCTAGAAGAATGTTGGCACCATATCTTTTATTATCTTTAGTCCTTTAAAATTAGGCAGATATGCATCAACTATTCAAATTAAGCATCATTGCAATCGGGTTGTTTTTAAGTTCCTGTACTTCTTATTTATTACCTGACAGACAAGATGTGGTTTTTCTTACGGACTCGGATTCCAGTAAAGTAATTTCAGTGGAAAAAGAACTTGGAAAAGGAAAAAAAATCAGCGCAAACATTGAAAGAGCAGGGTTTCAGCAAATCGTTGTTCAGACGCCAGGTTTCAAGGATGAACATTATTTGTTAGCACCTGAAAAACGCGATCCATTGTTTTATCCTGTTTCGATTTTAGACCTACCTATCTTGATCCTATATAGTGAGAGCCTGATCAATTTGACAAGCGGCTTTTTATATCCTGACGAAATTGCGCTGGGTAACCGCCTGGCCTATGAAAAAAGGGATGTCACTCAGCGTTATGTCAATATTGAGGACGTAAAAATTGCAATCGCTGATTACGACCGAGATATTCAAACTTATTACGTGCCGAATGACCCTGACATCGAAAGTAAATTATTGGAAGAAAAAAAATTGCGTGTTTCTCAAAATTTAGAGGCAAAAAGGCTTGAAGAAGAACGTTTAGAGAACCTGTCCAAGAAAAAACGCAACAGAATCGTTTCGAGTAATTCACTGAATACAGCCAATGATAGAAAAAGTTTATTTGCAGAAAATACGGTATTTACAGAAGATTTATTTGGGGTGTTGTATCAGTCAGGTTTTATTGACACAGTAAATAGGATTTTTCAAGACAATAACAACACGATTTATTTAGAAGCAAAAATGACGCAAATCGATGAGTATGTTGTTTATGAAAGTTATGGAAATTACAGAAAAATAGGGCTTGCAGTTACCTGGACAACTTTTAATAATTATGATGAGGTTGTAGACTCATTGAATGTGTACAGCTTTTCTGATCCGTTTGTGAATTATGGAGGAGCCCCCCCTGATTACATCGGCATGATCAATGATGCGCTTGCGCGAAGCTACTACGAATTGAAACAAACCCCTCAATTTCAGGAAAAAATTAAGGTGCAAACTGCGTTCAATAGTCAAGAACCACTCTTGAGCTTGAATAAGCCGCAAAATATAGTGAAAGAATTATCCGATGCATCTCTCGGATCGGTCATCATCAAAAGACCTGACGGAGGACACGGTTCTGGTTTCGCTATTACCCAAGATGGCTACATTCTTACCAATTATCATGTGATTTCTGGTAAGACCCAAGATCAACCATCTAAGGTAAAAGTCATCCTTTCAAATGGTATTCAATTGGATGCCGAAATAGTAAGATACAATAGGGCCAGAGACATTGCTTTACTCAAAGTGGCTTATAATTTTGAGAAAGTTTTCTTGCTTTCTGATGTCAAATCTTTTAAGAATTTATCAGAGGTATATACAATTGGCGCACCTAAATCAGTCGAGTTAGGCCAGTCAGTCAGTTTAGGTCTGATTTCTAATGAAAGGGTTACCAACAACAATAATTTACTTCAGTTAAATATCAATATCAACGGAGGTAATAGTGGTGGGCCACTCTTTGATAAAAGTGGTACCCTTCATGGCATTATTCAGTCAAAATTAGTGGGTAAGGATACCGAAGGTGTTGGATTTGCGATACCATCTTATTTAGTAGCAACTTACCTTAATATTCAATACAAAAAATAAAATGAAAAAAGATATATTCAAACTGATCATACTGATAGTAAGTTTTGTATGTAGTCATGAGGGTACTGCGCAAGGTAGATATATAAAATTAGGTGCCACAGTTCCTGGTTCTAGCGTAGCTGGGCTTGTTGGCAATGGAGCGTGTGTATCCTTTGGTAAGGTTTCGAAAAAAGTATTTGATGTCAGATCAAGAGTTGGCTTGGATTTATTCTATCACAAAGGATCCCAAGATTCATTAGTTGGATTTAATAAATATCCGGCAATGTTTGGAGGTGATATGATTCAATCGACTTCGTACCAAAGTACACTTTTTCTAAATGGACAATTGGTTGCGAGTTTAGACTATTTTTTATTTGACAACATGCCAAATTTATTTTTCGGGCCGGATGTATTTCTCTCTGCAGGTTTACATAATTATCGATACACACTTGAAAACGTCTTGGATGCCTCAATCTATACAAGTGGCGGAGGAGTCAAGGCACATATTGGGTTTGAGAAACCATTAGGAGAAAAAAATATATTTTTCGGTGAGTATGCAATTGGTTATGTCGTCACAACCCCTTATTTCCTCATTGAACAGCCATCCTATACCGGTCAAGCGGAAAAGCCAACTTATTGGTTCACCGTTTCCCATCAATTCGGTATAGGTTTCAGATTTTAAATTTAATAGTTATGATGAAATATTTCTTTTTAGTTTCGCTTCTGTCTTCTCTATTTGCTTGCACAAAATTTGAAACTGCAAAGCCCACCATTTCAATGACGCGTTCGGGCTTTGATAATGAATACGTAAATGCAACTGCAAATTACGGTTTTCTGCCTCGACAAAATGTTTTGTTTTACGGAATTCAGCTTGATTCTGTGCTTAATAAACCAATAGATGCTTATGCATATGATGGGTTGCCTTGTCCATTGACCAAGACATCAATATACGATGGCAATTCAGGTATTTTTGTACCTGGCCATACCTATTATCTCAGGTCTTTTGCTGCGATGAAGACAGGTGAACTTCTTGTTTCAGAGCCACTTGAATTTACATTCTGATTGATTAAGGTTATTTTAATAGTAGTTTTTGCTATTTCTTTTTTCGAGAACTGAACCAAACCTCTTTCTTTTTGTTTAATTAAAAAACAAAAAGATGAAACAAAACGGCTATTCAGTTTCCGATCAGCACATTGACATTCTAATAGACGAGCTTGGCGATGAGCACGTGAGTACTTCCGTAGAGACACCTCTTAGACCTGACGCATTTGCGCTTTCAGATGACCAAAAAATAGAAAAGATTGCAGCCCATTTTGGCTCCATCATGGATATCCTCGGTTTGGATCGTACAGACGACAGCCTGAGTGGAACGCCGCGCAGGGTAGCTAAAATGTACGTCAAAGAAATTTTTAGCGGACTCAATCCTGAGAATTTTCCAGATATCAAGTTGTTTGAAAACAAGTATCAATACAATCAGATGCTTGTTGAAAAGAATATCTTGTTTTATTCCAATTGCGAACATCATTTTGTACCAATCATTGGGAAGGCACATGTGGCCTACATTTCTTCTGGTAAAGTAATTGGTTTATCTAAAATCAACCGTATTGTGCAACACTTTGCAAAGCGTCCGCAAGTTCAGGAGCGCCTTACCATGCAAATCACAAAAGCGCTACAAAAAGCCCTAGAAACAGATGATGTCGCGGTAGTGATCGATGCAACACATCTTTGTGTCTCTTCAAGGGGCGTAAAAGACGTCAATAGCAGTACCGTCACGGCGCAGTTCTGTGGTAAGTTTGAAAATGAAGGCACTAAAAATGAGTTTTTAAAGTATATCGAATTGTAAGCTTTATTGAACCTGCAAGTGTGCCTGGTATAATTTCAGCTCATCCCAACTTACGAGCTCACCAAGTTTTTCCTTGAGTGGCGTGAGTGACGTTTCATGATAATCTTCGAAATAGTCGGCTAATTCATCGATACGCTCCGGCGACATGATTTCATCGAGTGTAATAGCTTCACTGCGGATCAGATAGACAAAATGATTGGTAATGGTCTGGACTGAAACTTGGCGCAAGCGCGCAATTTCATCGATAGTTTGGCCTGCACGTAAGTACTCAAGGGTGAGTTCATAGGTAGATTTTTTTGCTGCTTTCGGCGTATTTTTTTGCTTCGTTTGTTGAGCTAAGGCACTCAAAGGTGCTTCATCAGGATCATCGAGCAAAGATGGAACTTGCTTGAGTTCTTGTTGTACAGCGGCTATTCGACTGCTTTTGTAATTTTTAATTTCAGCGTTGTTGACTTGCTCTTTATTGATTTCTTTACCGGCACTTACTGCATCAATGAGCAAACGTGCCTTTTTGAGCTGAAGGATGGTTTCAGTAAGTAGTTCGTCTAATTCTTGTAATTCTTCGGCATATTGCTTGGTTTTTCTGACCCGAATGAGTTCTGCGATTTTCTTCAAATTAGAAACGAGTACGGCATCAAAATTTTTAAAGAAGTAGTGATAAGCAGCCTGCACGCGCTCGTTTAAAAAGGCAAGGTCAAAATGTTTAGCGTGTAAAATTTGATCGAGCTGTTTTCGGAATTTTTGGGCAGGTTCTGTTGTAGATTGAATGATTTGATTTTGTAGGGTCATCCAACTTTTGTTTTTGGCCTTTTCAGTTTTTGGCCCGACCATTTGATAGCTTGCCAGATGTATACCCCATTTTGAACTCAGTTCATACCAATCGAAGGCTTGCTTCAGCGTAGCAATTAAATAGTGCTTGGTCGCTTGTTCTAAATAGCGCTCGAGTAAATCTTCCTGCACTTTGTGTTGACTAAACGCAACGACTTGTTGGTCATTGGTGAGGCCGTTCATGCGCATTGGTTGCGTCAGGACTAAACCAGCTAAAGAGCGCAAACGCGAAAGCGCCACGTAAGCTTGGCCTGGAGCAAAGACATCGGAAACATCTAAGATGGCTTTATCAAAAGTGAGTCCTTGGCTTTTGTGCACGGTGATGGCCCAAGCTAATTTCAATGGGTAGTGTACAAAAGTGCCGAGTGTCTCTTCTACAACTTCGCCGGTCATTTCGTTGAGTGTGTAACGCTTATTGGCCCACTCGAACTTCTCTACGACAATTGTTTTCTTTTCTTCGGTGAAACAAACCGTAATTTCGTGGTCATTCAGAGATTCAACAATGCCCATTTTGCCATTAAAGTAATGCTTGTCAAAAGACAAATCATTTTTAATAAACATGACCTGAGCACCCACCTTGAGTTCAAGTATTTCCTCAATAGGGAAGAGGTGCTTGGGGTAGTCTCCTGTAATTTCAGCCGCGTAGCACCAAGTTTTGCCCGGCAGTGCTAAAAGTGCTTTGGCATTGATTTGATCGGCCTTTGCATTGTGTGTGGTTAAGGTAATGTAGCCCTCGTTTTTGGCCGCATCGAAGTCGGGTTGCACATACTGATTTAAAATCTCGACATCCTCATGGGTGATTTGATTATTTCTCAGGTGATTGAGCACCTGAATAAAAGCTTGGTCTTGTTGGCGATAAATCGTGGAAAGCTCGATGTACAGCGGCTTGATTTCTTGTAAAACCCGGGCATTAAAGAAAAAGATACCTTGATAATAGTTTCTTAAAATCTGCCATTCTTCTTGCTTGACTACAGGTGGCAGCTGCAGGAGGTCGCCGATAAACAAAACCTGAACGCCGCCAAATGCTTCATTGTTGCGCCGTACATTTCGCAGTGTCCAATCCATGGCGTCGAGTAAATCTGCGCGCAACATACTGACTTCATCAATGATGAGCAACTCGATGTTTCGGATCAACTTCAGGCGGCTTTTGTTCATTGAAAAATGCCGCATCAGTGTATCTTTTGTTTCAAACTTAACAGTTTCAGTAAAAGCAGCTTGTGCACCAAATTCAGGAATGAATCCGGCAAAAGGCAACTGAAAAAAAGAATGAATCGTAACACCACCTGCATTCAAAGCTGCAATACCCGTAGGCGCTACGATCACTGCATTTTTGTGCGTCGAAGCAATAATCTTTCGAAGAAGCGTCGTTTTACCTGTTCCAGCCTTCCCAGTCAAAAAGATAGTCTGATTGGTTTGGTTGATAAATTGCTCAGTAAATTCAGCTGCGGAACGCTCTTCTTGACTCAAAATGTAAGGAGTTGATTAGATTTAACGAAGGTACTTATTCTACGTTTAATAACGATAGTTCGCGAAGGAGGCTTTTGCAAAAGTTGAAGTCGAGTAGGGGAATATACAGAAGGATTGACTATTTTAGAAGGGTC
>CAYPVA010000062.1:0-10093 GCA_964414045.1 uncultured Lishizhenia sp.
ACTCCGCCAGCTATACTTAAATCTACTCCGCCGTTCGGTAAACCGAAACATAGGGCCGGACTTGGGTATAATGTCATGGTAAGCAAACTGCTTGGTTGGGTAATTTGCGCCGTATATTGCGCGGTACAACCGTTGCTATCTGTCACAATTACAGAGTATGAACCTGCAGTGAGGTTGTAAATATCTTGCGTTGTAGCGCCATTATTCCAAGCGTAGGTATATGGTGTAGTGCCTCCATTAACATGAAGGTCAACGATGCCGTTTACATCACCAAGACAGACTACATTATAATTTGTAGATGTTGCTGTTAAGGTTGTATCGGGCTCTGTTACATCAAATGCCAAGAACATTCCGCATCCAAGTACGTCTTCTACATTGACGTAATATTGTCCTGCCGCGAGGTTAAAGATATCTTGCACCACGGCGCCAGTACCCCAATCATAAACATAACCCGGCATACCTCCTGTAGGGCTGAGATCGATCCAACCATCAGCACCACCAAAACAGTTTACTGGATGCACCGTGGTTGCCACCATTACTGTATTTGAAGGGTCCAAAATTTGGACTGGAAGTTCTTGCTCACAACCATTTGCATCGGTTACTGTTGCAACATACAAACCATTTTGCAGACCGGTGATATCTTGTGTTGTAGCGCCATTGTTCCATGAATAGGTGTACCCTGGTGTACCACCCGTAACACTGAGGTCAATACCACCAGCAATTGAATCTAAACAATTTGCATTGGTGTGGGTCTCGGATAATACCATCGCTGTAAGTGGCTGAGTCAGTGTGACGCTGTCTTCAGCACTACAACCATCTGTGTCTGTTATTTGCACAGTATAGGTTCCTGCAGCTAGATTAGAAACATCTTGTGTAGTGGCCCCATTTGACCAAACATAAGTAAATGGAGCTGTTCCACCTGAAATTGTGAGATCAATAGCTCCGGTAGAATCATTAAGACATAAAATATTTGTTCCTACTAATGACGGAATAATCGGAACAGCTAGATTTAAAATTTGGACGGTTAAAGAGTCCGCACATCCGTTTGCATCTTCCACATTGACTTCATAGCTACCCGCTGAAGCATTAGCAAGATCTTGATTGGCACTGAGGTTGCTCCAGAAATAAGAATAAGGTGCAGTACCTCCGTTGACTGTTAAATCAATACTTCCTGGCCCTGAACAGCCCGCATCGGTATGCGTTTCTGAGAGCACTATCGGACCCTGTGGTTGCGTTACTACAAAAGCCTGGTTGATAGTACATGCGTTGGAGTCACTCACTACTATATTGTAGGTTCCGGCTGTTAGCGTGTTGATATTCTGTGTTGTATAAGCTCCATTATTCCAATTGTAGGTATATGGCGTTGTTCCTCCGGATACAGCAATATTGACCGCACCATTAGACTGCCCGAAACACGGAATGGGCGTAACAAGACCCGTAAGTGAAAGCGGAGCAATTGGTTGTGAAATTGTGGCTGAATAACTTACCTGACAACCATTTGCGTCGGTAATCTGAACGGGATAAGAACCAATAGGCAAGCCCGAAATATCTTCTGTGGTAGCACCTGTACCCCATGCATAAACGTAAGTCGGTGTTCCGCCAATAACTGATATATCTATAGCGCCAGTAGCACCACCATAACACAATACATTTGTTTGAGTATGGGTTACAGCAAGTGGCTGGGCTGGCTGGGTTACCGCTGTTTCTAGTGAATCTTTACAGCCATTGATATCCGTAACTACGATTTCATAAGTGCCCGCTTGGAGACTGTTTATATTTTGAGCAATCTGACCATTATTCCAAAGGATGGTATATGGAATGGTTCCTCCTGTAATTGTTGTGCTCACGGCACCAGTAGCGCCTCCATAACATAAGACAGGAGTAGCAACTGATGTAATATTGATGTCTGTAGGTTGGGTAAGTGTTACACTGGTTGTGGCTGAACAGCCATTGGCGTCAGTAACGGTAAGGGTATAAGTTCCGGCGGTCAGGCCTGTTAAATTTGCCGTGTTCTGTCCATTTGACCAACTGTAAGTGTAAGGAGTTGTACCGCCTGTAACTGTAGAATTAACTGTTCCGTCGTTGGCGCCAAAACAAGAGATATCGGTACCGTTGTAGTTGCTGGTTACAGTTGCCGAAGCGACAAGAAGTGCAGGTTGTGTAATTTGTATACTGGTATCGGCCTGACAGCCATTGTTGTCGGTAATAACTAAAGAAAATAGCCCGGGAGAGAGTCCTGAGATATTTGCCGTAGCTTGACCACTTGTCCAGGCGTATGTAATTGGGTTTGCTCCGGTGGCGCTTGTGTTAATAGCACCATTAGCTGCACCAAAACAACTCACGTTATTGACGCTGTTTACATTGATAACTGGATTGGGGTTGACAATGATACTGTTGGTGATATTACTGAGTAAACAGCTAGAACCGTTGAAAGAAATATCTAATTCGTATACACCTGAATTAAGGGTATTTATATTATTGATAGATGGGTTGTATACCGTTGAACTAAAGCCTTGTGGCCCACTCCATAAATAATTAGCCCATTGAGAACTTAGGGCAGACAAGTGTAGCGTATCTCCTGGGCAAAGTGGTTGATTGTAAGTAAAGTCTACCGGCGGACAGTTAGCTGTTGAGATCGTGACTTCGTTGTTTGCGGAAGTCGGGCAACCAAAGGAATTGTAGACATCTGAGGTTCCGTTGTTTGTCTGAACATTACCGGACATCGCTCCCGTACCATAGATATAGGCAAGGTTTTCAAGTGTGGAGTCACACTGAAGAATAAGACAATCATTGACAACCTGAACTTTGAACTTCACCACCACACTATCGAGCGTGGTATTTGCCATGGTGCCTCCTTGAGCAGCGGTTGCGCCAGTACCCACTCTGAATTTTACAAAACGACTCGCCGCATTATATTCGGCTTGGTCATCACCGGCTGCATCGGTTTTTACACCTGCATTTGGGCCATTCACGTATACCAATGAACCTGGAACATAGGTTGTACGAATATCGAGCGTATCTGTAATAAAGCAATTCACAGCGTTGTCAGAGCCAATATTTTTACCAGATACCGTGTATTCTAAGATATCACCGGGCACAACGGCTCCGCCATTGAGGTCATTGACATAAACAGAGGCACGAAGATCTGGCTCGTAAATATCAATAGCAGAGGTAATGAGTCGGGTGAAAATTGTTTCAAAAGAAGTAGTGATGCGGATGTTGGCTGACGTAGCGCCATTACTGAGATACGTCTGCGTGGCGTTGTTCGGAAAGAATATGCTGGCATCGTATCCGAGGTTGTTATTGAGCCCTGGGTTGCGATAAGGTGTAACTGCACCGTTGAAACCTATGGTACTGTTGAACATATCTTGTGCAGGGTGTATGGCATCCAGCACTTGTACATAATTTGTTCCGACGCCATTGAAAAGAATTTGGTCACCGGTATTGTTGCGGTCACCGTCGTAGCCCATAACTCCTAACTGAAGGGTAACTGGGCCACTCAATGGTGTTAAAAATCCTGAAATAGGAATGGTTACTTGGTTGGTAGATGTCCCTGAACCAACGTTTGCCAAGCCATCAAAAACAGTTAAATTTTTGTAAGACTCTTGAATGTTCTTGTAGACTACGACAAGCGTCCAGCCCCCAAATAAGTTAGAGCTACCTACTGAGTTGACTTGGTCGGCGATTGTAAAGCGGGCATTTAAACCTGCGTTCTGAACGATACTCGTGACATTTTTGAAACAAAAATAACTCACGGCACCTGAAGTATTGTTGATGGTTTGGTCTGCCGTTATTTGCTGGTATGCACCTGTACCTACTTTGATTTTTACGTTGGATCTTTGGGCATAGCTAGAATTTGATGTTGAAATTCTGCCTCCCCAATACAAACCTGCCCATGTAACCTCTGAACAGTTAGGTAAAATCAAACTATCTGAGGAAGACATAAACGTACTTGGATCACCGTCGATATCTACATAAGTTTCTGTGAAGTCATTGTTCATGGAAGTACCGGCCGGCGGCATTTGACTCGTGGCATTGGTACAACTTGTAGTCGTTGCATTACAAGATACAGCAACGTTTGACAAGAATTTTAAACCTCCTTTTTGTTGCGTTTGATGGCGGATAGTAAAGGGGCTTACGATTTGGGCAACAGCACCAAAAGTAGAGACCAACACAAAAATTGTGGCCAATAGAGATTTGGAGAAAGACGAAGAAAGTAGTTTTTTCTGTTCTTGCATAGGCCTATTTGGAGAGTTAATAGCTTGATTATAACGAAAAAGGCAGCCATAAGGTTGCCTTTTTTGTGTAAATAAATCTTTAAGCTTATAACGGGATATTTCCGTGCTTTTTTTGCGGCAAAACTTCCGCCTTTTTTTCGAGCATTTTAAAGGCAGAAATTAGAGCAGCTCTTGTTTCAGATGGCAATAAAACCTCATCAACAATACCCCTTTCTGCTGCGCGGTACGGATTGGCAAAAGTTTCAGCGTATTCTGCTTCTTTTTCAAGCCATTTTTCAGCTTGATTTTCAGCGGCACTAATTTCTCTTTTAAAGATAATTTCAGCGGCACCCTTCGCTCCCATTACTGCAATTTCAGCTGTAGGCCAAGCAAAGGTGAGGTCAGCCCCAAGACTTCTTGAATTCATTACGCAATAAGCACCACCATAGGCTTTGCGGGTAATTACAGTAATTTTTGGAACAGTTGCTTCAGCAAAGGCATAGAGCAACTTGGCCCCATGCGTGATGATCCCTCGCCATTCTTGGTCAGTTCCCGGCAAGAAACCTGGTACATCTTCCAAAACAAGTAAAGGAATATTGAATGAATCACAAAAACGTACAAATCGAGCGCCTTTTCTAGATGCGTCAATATCGAGTACTCCCGCCAAGGCGGCAGGTTGATTGGCAATGACACCTACTGTTCTTCCTTCAAGTCTTGCAAAACCAACGACAATATTTTTCGCGAAATCCTCGTGAACTTCTCTAAAACTGTTGTCATCGATAAGGCAATCAATCACGCGCTTGATATCGTAAGGAATGTTGGCATTTTCGGGCAAGATTTGCTCGATTTGCTTTAATTTATTCGATTGATATTCAAATACTTGAGTTAATGGCGCCTCCTCGTTAGCATTCTGTGGCAAATAGGTAATTAAGTCTCTAGCTTTGCGAATACACTCTACGTCATTTGCTGCCGTAAAATGATTGACACCAGATTTTTCAGCGTGCGTTTTGGCACCGCCAAGATCTTCAGAACTCACCTCCTCATGGGTCACTGTTTTGACCACATTTGGGCCTGTTACAAACATATACGAAGTTTCCTCGACCATAAAAATAAAGTCTGTGAGGGCTGGAGAGTATACAGCACCACCGGCACAAGGGCCCATGATCAAAGAAAGTTGTGGGATTGTCCCCGAAGCTCTTGTATTTCTAAAAAAGATGTCGGCATAACCACTCAATGAAACCACCCCTTCTTGAATGCGTGCACCTCCAGAATCATTCATGCCAATGATAGGTGCTCCGTTTTTAAGGGCCATATCCATGATGCGACAAATTTTCGCGGCATGTGTTTCGGATAAAGAACCCCCCAAGACAGTGAAGTCTTGTGAATAAACATACACCAAACGACCATGCACTGTTCCGTAGCCAGTAATGACGCCATCGCCAGGATATTTTTGTTTATCGAGACCAAAATTTGTGGAACGGTGCTCTACAAGACCACCTATTTCCTGAAAACTGCCTTCATCAAGCAGCAGTGATACGCGTTCGCGAGCGGTTAATTTCCCTTGTTGATGTTGTTTATCAATGCGTTCTTGGCCACCGCCATTGAGCAAAGCTGCTCTTTTTTGTTCTAGGATATTTTCTTTTGACATAGCTTATAGAATCAGACAAATTTACAGCAATTTAGGGCTGTAAAAAAGCCGCTTTGTTTTCAAATAAAATCAGGGTTAATAATGCAATCAAGAAGAACCAAATTTCCGTAGCCTCTGACCAAGCGCTTGCAAGCAATAGGATGCTCATCGTCATGAAAATCAAAGCCAAAAATAACAACCTTGTTCCAAGTTTTTGAACAGATTGCAAAGGACTGGCATCCGGATTAAGCAATTTTTCCATACGCTGACGAGATATTTCGGTATAAACCAAAAGTGGAATTAAAATAAATCCTTGGGGAATCCAGAGTTCTTCATACCAGAAAAAAGCCGCAAAATCTTTAGCGAATCTCCAGGTTGGTTCTGTGAGCGTCATGTAAAAATGAGATAAAACGATAAAGCTCAAGAAAAATAAAAGTGGTCTTAATAATACAGGAAAGCTTCGAGTGGCTGGATGTACAAATAAAAATCCGAGCCGAATGGTATAGTCAAAAATTAAATAAAGTAAGATGAAGTAGAGGTCCCAGCCCCACCATAAAAATCCCAATAATGGCAAAAGGCAGTCTCCTAGAATTTCGCTGAATAACTGTGCTTTTTTCATATTTTTTTTCTCAATACTTTGACGCGGTCCCGGGAAAGTTGGTATGTGGAATCTACTTTGAGGGCTTTAGCATAGCTAAAAAGCGCATTACTGAGGTCATTGCGATCCTCATAAAGCAAGCCCATATTGTGATAAGAAGGAATGTGCTGCGGATTGACTTTAATCGCTTTTTTGTAAAAATACAAGGCGCTGTCGGGCTGATTGAAACTAAACTGTGCCAATGAGCCTAAATGAAAATATCCATCAGCAAAAGTTGAATCAACCTGAGTCATTTTTCGGTAGAGTACTTGAGCGGCTTTCTCTTGTCCGAAATTCTCCTTCGCATAAGCCAAAGCATAAATTACTTCTACATTTTTAGGTTGCAACTGATAAGCCGTCGTGTATTTTTCAATACAAATGGGGTCATTCTGATACTCGTAGAGTGAACCAAGCAATAAATAGGTCACGTAATAATTAGGGTCTTGTTGCACCGCTGTTTCATAGGAAGAAATGGCAAGTTTGGCATTCCCTTCTAGTTTATAGATGGTGCCTTTTAAAATATAGGCATCGCGGTATGTTTTGTCAATGCGCAAGGCCTGGTTGATGAATTTAAATGCGTTGTCGTAGTCATTGAGCAAGACCAATGTATTTGCTAAACCCACGAGTGCAGGTACATTTTTCGGTTGCTTTTTAACCAATATCCGATACATGGTAAAGGCACGCATGACATCATCGGCACTGCGGTTTTGTTTATTGAGGAGGCATTCGGCATAAAGCACCCTGGCATCCACATTGTTGGAGTCAAGACGAAAAGCTTTGGCTCCTAATTCAAGCGCCCGTTGGAACTCCAGGGAATCGATCAGTTGATTGCCTTTGTCTACCAAAAGCCCTACAGAATCAGGGTATTTGAGTAGCAACTGGTCCAGACTTAACTTGGTGCCGGGCTTGTTGGTTTTGGAACCACAAGAACCGAGTAAAAATGCAATGGCGAAAACAAAAATTAAAATGCGCATAGGACAAAATTAAGATTTTGATTTGGATTCTTTCTTCCGTAATTTTGTAACGTAAAAGAACGGTCTTATGCGTAGTAAGTTTCTATTGATTTTAGGGTTTGTTGTCAGTATGCAAAATGTATTTGCACAAGGCTGCTCTCAATGTAAAATGCTTGCCGAACAAGGCCATGGTCTTGATGAAAATAATTTTGCCGGAAGCATTAACGGGGGTATCCTTTATCTTATGATCATACCCTATCTACTTTTGTTCTTTTTATTTAGAAAACAAATTTTAGGATTTCTTAAAGGTTTTTTCAAGACTAAACCAAATTAGTCCCATTCTACCACCAATTTTCCACTCGTTTTACCCGAACCTAATGCTTCATGGGCTTCAGCGAACTGTTCGGCACGGTAGGTTGTGATCTCGGGCAATTTCAATAGCTTTTGCTCATATAATGCCAATAAAACTTCCATGGAATTTTTTATGAGTAAAGGCTGACTATCCGCCAGCTTCAGCATATTCACACCTAAAATATTCTTAGATTGCATCATGAGCCCTATTGGCAAGATGAAACCCATTTGCAAAAGGAATTTCAGTTTGCCAAGCAGCCCTTTACGCTGGGCTAAATCAGAGCCTCCAAATAAAAATAAACGACCGCCAGATCCCAATAGATTCAGATCTATTTTAGAAGTTCTTCCGGCAATCGGATTATAGGAAACATGTAATTTTTGATCTCCTAAAAGTTCAGAAAGCTGTGTTTGATAGGCACTTTTCTTATAGTTGATGACGTGGTCAGCACCTAAATTTAAAATGTATGGAATTTTATGATCCGAACTTGTATTGGCAAAAACAGTTGCTCCGCGCAATTTGGCTAATTGGATTAAAAAGCTACCGACTCCTCCTGCAGCCGCATGAACAAGCACGTTGTCTTGTTGCTGAATGGGTGCTAAAATGTGCGTCATGTAATAAGCAGTTACGCCCTGAGTAGCGAAAGGCAAAGCTTGAGCTGCCTTCAAATTGTCCGGTATTTCTTGGACTGCTTCCACGCTTGTAACAGCATGTCGGGCATAGGCTCCAAAACGCGTAAATGCCAACACTCTTTTGCCAATCCAATGAGCTGGTACGCTCGCCCCTACCCGGATTATTTTTCCGACCAATTCATAGCCCAGCACACAAGGCATGGGCGGCGCTTCGCGGTAAAGCCCCAATCGCGCCATCACATCTGCATAGTTAAGGCCAAATGCCTCAGATTCAATTAAAACTTCGCCTAATTGTGGCTCAGTGACTGCAAGCGCTTTTCTTTGAAAAGCTGTTTGAGCAGCACCAACTTGTGTCAGAACAAATGCTTCAGTTTGCATCAGAACCTTGCAGTAATACCGCCTATCACTTGAATTGGCTGTACTGGATAACTATACCAACGGCTGTAGCGTTGTGCTGCTAAATTATTTGCTTGTAAGAAAACTGACAAACGTGGCGTATAGCGGTATTCCAAACCTAAGTTGATGTCGACAATCGTGCCTAAATCGACATAATGCTGTCCGTTGTCAGCAACTTGTACGTCAATTGCCCCAGCATCTACAAGTGCTTTTCGACCCGTTTCAATATTGGCGTCGAGTTGGCCATAAAATTTGTTGTTCAATTGGTAAGTACCCCTTGCTAAGAACTGCAATTGCGGCATGTTCCAAGCAAACGCTTCGTGATACAACAAGAACATATTATAACGCCCCAATACATCAATTTTTAGTTTTTCACCATTTTGGTAACTCACCGATCCTTCAAAAGTAGTTTGAGAAAGCGTATCATAAGTCACGGTGAGGTAGTTGTCATAGGTATAGTTCGTATCTGTCACGAAGAATGCTTTGTTCTCGATGTGCATAAAATGTACGCCGAGATTGAAGCTCAATTGTTGACTCAATGTCCCTTTAAATCCACCGTAGATGTCATAAGGGTTGTGCTCATTTCTCAAGGCAACATTTGTTCTGATAAACGGATTCACGCTTGTTAAGCCTTGCAGTGTATTTTGTTTCAAGCCGCCTTTCAATCCAATATATGGGATGAAAATATTGTTAAACAGACTATACTTGAATTCTGCATTTGGATAGACAAAAAAATCGGTGCCGTTGGCATGCACATCACCAGTAATGGTTACGCCCAATTCAACCTTTAAACGGTCGTTGAGTGCTTGGGTCCAAACTCCTGGTCGAAAATCAATGATGGTATTATTTTGCACGAATCCTGTATCGCCCGGAGCAACAACACTATCCAAGATGCCTCTTGCAAAATTGTTATAACGCAAGCCTAAGTCGGCGTAGAAATACTCGTATTTATAATTGTACCACGCACGCGTCTTGAATTGAACGTTGTTTTCTTTTGAACGGAATACATTGGTGGAGTCGAGTGGGCGGGTCAGGAAGTTTTGATAAGCGCCTTGAAAAGATAAGTTGAGTCTTGCTGAATCGCCACGAAGCCATGTGTATTCAGCAGTTCCTTTACTAAGCTGAAAACGCTGGGCAATGGAGTCAGCTGCCCCAACACTTAATGAATCTGCAGGAACACCATAATAATGAAAACCATTATTGTGGTAATAGGCATCTGCTTTTATCTGATAATTGCGTTCGTTGTAACGGCCATATAAATGGGCTGCACTGCGGTCATATT
>CAYPVA010000063.1:0-9929 GCA_964414045.1 uncultured Lishizhenia sp.
ATGCCAAGCGCAGGCCAAGACGGCAGCATCACTGTTTGCTTGAATGAGCCGTTTGATTTATTGTTAGGCTTAGGAGGGAATGTAGATTTTGGAGGAACTTGGTATAATGCAAGTAATCAAGCGATGCCTTCTAATCTTGATACCTCGGCAAATATCGGAGGACAATTCAACTATGATTATGTTGTCACCCATTCTTACTGCCCAAGCGACACTTCTAATGTTCTTGTCGTAGTAGATGCATCATGCGATTACACTGCAAGCATAGATGAACTAAACAACGCATGGTCCGTGTATCCTAACCCAGGTTCAAGCTTAATTTTTGTTGAAATGGAAGGTGAATTACAAATGGATCAAATTCAGATCCTTGATCAAAATGGTAAAATTTTGTTGGCAAAATCAGTCGTGTCTAGCGGAATCAGTGAGTTAGATATTACCACACTTGCAACAGGTGTCTATACCATTCGATTGATCAATGATACGCAAACATTGAATAGACGCTTTATCAAGCAGTAAATATCTGCTTAACAGGAATATTAAATGATATTAAGGGGCTTCGGCCCCTTTTTTTATTGTTAAAAAAATATTATATTTGGCTTGACTAAAACTATTTTTATCTAAAACTCAACCTATGAGAAAACTCTACGCCAAACTTTTGTTTCTCGTTTTATCTGCGGCCAGTAGCATTGCTGTGGCTCAGTATTGTACGCCGACTTTTTCAAGCGGATGTTCATTTGGAGATCAAATTTTGAATTTCAGTACATCTGGAGGTTCAACAAACATTACCAACAACAACTCAGGTTGTAGCGCTGGTTATTATTCTTACACAACTGGTCAGGCAGTTACCCAATTACAAGGTCTGGATGTTACTTTAAGTATGCAGGCAGGTCCTACTTGGGGGCAAGGCTTCAAGGTTTGGATTGACTGGAATAACAACCAAAGTTTTGCGGACGCTGGCGAGTTGGTTTACACTTCTCCAGGTTCAGGGGTTGCAGTAAATAACGCTACCGTAACCGTTCCTTACGCTGCTGCCGCAGGAACAAAGCGCATGCGTGTCCTTTGTAATTATGCTGGTATTCCAGCTGCAGTAGATGGCTGTCCGATTAACCAAACATATGGTGAATGTGAAGACTATGACTTTGTCGTAGTTGCATCTGCATCTTGTACAGGAACACCTGTTGCAGGTACTGCAGCAAGTACAGCCACAAGCATTTGCCCTGGGGTTAACTATACCTTATCTCTCACAGGTGCCACTCAAGCAGCTGGCCTTACTTACCAATGGCAATCCGCGCCAAGTGCAACCGGTCCATGGACTAACATTCCAGCGGGAACCACCCCTAGTTTTATTACTTCTCAGACTGTAAATACATGGTATCAGTGTATTGTTACATGTTCAGGTTCAAGTGCTACCTCCTCAGTGATCGGCGTAACAACGAACTCTTTCTTAGCTTGTTATTGTACAAGTACTGCAACGTCTACCTTCGATGAAGAAATTTTAAATGTTACCTTAAATACATTAAATAATACCTCCACATGTGGTGTTGCTGCCCCTGGCCCGGGCTCAACAGCAAGTCAATACTCTAACTTTACCTCTTTAACTCCAACAAATCTTTCTCCGGGAGTTGTTTATCCTTTATCAGTTGAAATCGGTACTTGTAATGGCAACTATAATAACGCTACTAAAGTTTGGATAGACTTCAATCAAAACGGACAATTCACCGATCCGGGTGAAGAAGTTTATGCTTCTTCTGCTGTGGTAAGTGGCCCACATTTTGAAACAGGAAACATCACCATCCCAACAGGTATCCCAACGGGCAATACCATGATGCGTGTTGTCAATGTTGAAACTTGGTCTGCGGCTAATGTTAACCCATGTGGAACATATACATGGGGAGAAACTGAAGATTATTTAGTGAACATCACGGCACCGCCAACATGTCCACAACCAACTAACTTCTCTTTAATTCAAGCAAACAATAATACTGCCCAAGTAGAGTGGGTAGCAGGTGGTTCAGAAACACAATGGCAAATTGAATATGGTTTACAAGGTTTTACTCCTGGTACCGGAACAACTGTAATTGTTACTTCTAATCCATACACGATTACTGGTTTAACAGCCAACTCTTTTTATACGGCATATATCCAAGGTATTTGTACCCCAGGTGACACCTCTTACTGGACCCCTTCTATTACTTGGAATACTTACAATCAAGGACAATACGTAGATTGGAATAATGAATGTCCAACTGCAGGGTTTGAGGACATCTCTGGTTTTGCTGCAAATGCAAACTTGACTGATGATTCTGAATTAGGTGTTACGATTCCGTTTACATTCTTGTATCAAGGCATTTTAATGAATACCATGACAATTGGTAATAACGGTGGTGTAGTCTTAGGAACGACTTCAGCTCAAGTTAATTACAACATGCCTGCTTCAGGTAATGGCTTATTCCCTTATATTCAAGATTTAGGCACCGCTTTTTCACCAAATGGTGTTTATTATGGACAGGTAGGAAATTCGCCAAACGCAAAATTCATCGTTCAATGGAATAATGTTCCTCATTACGGATTCCCTGCATCTACAAACGGTGCAAGTTTCCAGTTGGTGATCGAAGAAGCAACCAATGAAATCTATTACGTCTATGATGACGTTGAAATGGGCAACCTTTCTTGGGACAACGGAGCAGATGCAGAAATCGGTTTGCGCGGCCCGAACAATGTCAATGTCTCGATGAACAACACAGCCTATTTAACAAACAACAGTTGTGTTCACTTCTATTATACAAACTGTCCGAAGCCGACAACTTTTGCTACAAGTTATGTTGCTCCGGATGAAGCAATGTTAACATGGTCTGCAGGTGCTGCCAACGAGAACAACTGGACAATCATTTATGGTCCGCAAGGTTTTGATCCAACTACAGGTGGAACAACCGTTACTTCAACGACAAATTCAGTTATTTTGACTGGTCTTGATCAATTAACAGCTTATGATGTGTATATCTATGCTGATTGTGCGGTAGGTCTTCAATCATTTGGTTTGGAAGGAAGTTTTGTAACTCCTCCTTTCTGTTCTAATCCTAGTGCGCTTACGGCATCTACAACAGTTGGTAATATTGACGCTTCATGGTCTTGGTTAGCATATTCTGCACAATACCCTTCTACAGGCTTTAATGTACAACTTACTCAACCTGGTGCAGCGCTTTACACAGGCACTACTTATAACTTGAACAACAACACTACAAACACAATTTCAAGCTCTAGCTTTATGGCTGGTCAAACATTTGATGTATATGTTCAGGCTGTTTGTGGTCAAGATACTTCATTCTATGTAGGTCCTTTCAATGTAGTTATGCCACTTACAAACGACACTATTTGTGGTGCTCAGGCCATTCCTGTTGATGGGCAGAACTACATGTTCAATAATACAGGTGCTACTTTTGACCTTAATGAAGTTGCAATGGTTCCGCCAGCAACAGGAGCGCAAACAACCACTGGTTGGGCTAACCAAAACTTAGAAATGACAACTTGGTTTAAATTTGTTGCGCCGGCATCTGGTGCTGTACGCATCAATTGTACCGCTATGAACTACAACGGTCAAATGGCAGTTTATAGCTCTTCAGCATGTAATAATCTTGCGTCTTTCCAAATGATGGCTGCCAATGACGATGACCTCGGCGGGGTTAACCAAGCACCAAACTTTACTATTTGTGGCATGACACCAGGTACTGAGTATTACATGATGCATGACGCATTTAACCTTACTGCTGGGAATTACGCTATTTCCCTTACTGAAATCGTTTTAGATGCAGGTGTTGAGGGCGAGGCTCTTGAAGTTTGTTATGGCGATACGGTAAACCTTTTCTTAGGTATCGCGAACTACCAATTGGGTGGTACGTGGTCTGAAACAACGCCAACACTTGGCTTGAATGACAACTTATTTAATACAAATGGTTTGGCTTCAACAAGCTATGAATTCACATACACGATGCAAGATGGTTGCGCCACTGATGAGGCCAATGCATATGTTGAAATCTTCTCTGCTCCAAATGCAGGACAGGGCGGAACAATCAATGTTTGTTTGAACGAACCATTTAACCTGCTTTCTGGCTTGAGTGGTGTTGTAGACCTTACAGGTGTTTGGTCTAATCCATCAAGTGTTGCGCTTGCCGGCTCAGTAGATACTTCAGGAACAACGGGCGGCACATTCAACTATACCTATACAGCAAGTAATGGTGTTTGTCCAGACGAGTCAACAACAGTTGCAGTAGTAGTTAATAGCGGATGTGATTTCACTGCCGGTACAGAAGAATTGGCATCAGGCTTTGAGCTTTATCCAAACCCTACAAGAAATACAGTTCAAATCTCTTGGACAGCAACAGGTAGTTCAACAGTTGTTTTGACCGATTTAAACGGAAAAGTTCTTTCTAGCCAATTGGTAAGCGAAACACAAACAACACTTGATTTGTCAAATTATACACCAGGTGTTTATTTAATCACAGTTCAGATGGGTGAGCAAGTAATCACTGAGCGCATCATCAAACAATAACATAGACCAAACTTCAGACTATGAAAACAAAAATTCAATCATTCGCTGCAGCGCTATTCCTCATGGTAGGTTTAGTAAATGCACAATGTGTCATGACTAGCCAATATGGTTCAGCAACGGCACCAACATCAGGTTCGGTTAACTTCAGTACTTGTAATTATTTTGGAGAATATGCGCCATTAAACAGTGCGGCAGCAGCAACTACTTATACTTGCTCCATTACTAACTCAGGTTACGTAACCATTACTCAGGGGACACCAACTGGTCCAATTGTGGCTTTTGGCGCTTCGCCTCTTACGTGGTCAACTACGGTTGCAGGTACTTATTATGCACACTGGGCAGCTAACGCGGCTTGTGGTACTTCATTTGCTTGCCAAACTACTACAGTGACTTACGTAGGACCATCTTCGGCATGTACAAATCCAGCAGCGGGTGGAACAGCACAAAGTACTCCTGCAATGGCTTGTCCAGGTCAGAACATCAACCTATCTTTAAACGGTGCATCTTTAGGTTCAGGATTAACTTACCAATGGCAAAGTTCTGCCACTAGTGGGGGGCCTTGGACAAATATCGTTGGCGCCACAAACGGTGGTTACGCCACAACACAAGCGACGCCTACATACTATCGTTGTCAAGTCATTTGTAGCGCCGGAACACCAGCATATTCTACTGAAATATTTGTAGACATGAATTCATTCATGAATTGTTACTGTAACTCAGCGGCTACTTCGGCTATTTATGACGAAGAAATTTATAATGTCACTGTAAATGGCGGGTCAACAGACCCAATGTATGCAACTACTAATGCATGTACAAATGCCGCTCCTGGTCCGGGTTCAGTTTTAGGTGGTTATTCTAACTTCAAAACTTTACCTGTTATAACTACCGTAACAACTGGTCAGTCTGTAGCTTTTTCGGTAGTTCAAGATGAATGTGATGGCCCAACATACTATGCAAACGGTATCGGAATCTGGATTGACTTCGATCACAATGGTTCATTCACAGACGCCGGAGAAGCGGTTTTTGTGGAGCAAACTACAGCTACTGGTCCAAGAACAGTAAACGGTACATTTACTATTCCAACAACTGCAATGACAGGAAATACCGCGATGCGTGTAGTTTGTGCTGAAGGCTATTCTGCAACTTCTTGGACACCAATTACGCCATGTTTATCTTATGGCTACGGAGAAACAGAGGATTACCTTATCAATATCATCGCTGCTACGCCATGTGCTGGAACTCCTGATGCTGGTGACGCACTTGCCTCAGCAACTACTGTATGTCCTTCAACCCCTGTGAATTTATCTTTGGATAGCGCCACGGTTGCGACAGGGATTACCTACCAGTGGGTTTCTTCGGCATCTGCTACGGGTCCTTGGACTGCTATTGCAGGTGCTAATAACTCAACTTATAGCACGACAATTTCTGCAGATACTTATTTCGCGTGTATTTTGACATGTTCAAATTCTTCCGCATCTGATACTTCAACGGCTATTCAAGTTCTTTCAACGCCATTTACGCAATGTTACTGTGCAACAGTAAACGCGGGAGGAGCTGGCTCATTAATGGACAATGTTGCATTTGGTAATGGCGGAGCAAGTTTCTGGAACAACAACACAGCAACTACTCAGCCAACAGCAAGCCCTTACTACTCGAGCTTTACAAATGGTCCTGACGTCATTCAAGGAATGAGCTATGACATGAGCGTTACGATTCAAGCACCACTTGTTTATACAGGCGCTATTGTTTCTGTCTGGATTGATTACGACCACAGTGGTTCTTATGAGCCAACAGAGTGGACACAAGTAGGTACTAACATTGCGGGTAACACAACAGGGACAGTTAACATCACAGTTCCAATGACAGCACTTACTGGTAACACAGGAATGCGTGTTCGTTCACGTGGTAATTTTAACATCAACGGACCTGGTGATGCTTGTACAAACATGGGTTCAGGTGAAACTGAAGACTACGTGATCAATATTTTACCTGCCCCAGATTGTGCCAATCCAACGGGCATTACCGCAGCATCTGGTGTAGATAGCATTATGTCGAGCTGGAACTGGTCACAGACTGTACTTCCATTGACAGGTTTCAATATGCAATTGGTAGAGGCGGGCATGCCGTTCTCATCAGGAACAACGTATGTAATTGATGCCAATACAACAGATACTTTAAATGATCCTTCCTTTATCGCAGGTCAATCATTTGTCATGTATTTACAATCTGTTTGTGGTCAAGACACCTCTTATTTCATCGGACCAATTCCGGTAATGATGCCAATGACTAACGACGACATGTGTTCAACTGCCGAAATCCCGGTAGACGGACATCCGTATATCTTCAATAATACTGGTGCAACGGTTAACCCTGCTGAGGCAAGTGTTGTACCACCTGCAACTGGTGCACAAACAACTACTGGTTGGGACAACCAAAACCTTAACCTTACTACATGGTTTACGTTTGTAGCGCCACCTTCAGGTAATGTACGCATCAATTCCACAGCAATGGATTACAATGGTCAAATTGCAGTATATGCAGCGACTGATTGTGCTATCACAGGATCTTTCACTTTACAAGCCGCTAACGACGATGATTTAGATGGCGCCAATCAAGCACCAAACTTCACGATCTGTGGTTTGACACCTGGAGATACTTATTACTTATTACATGATGCGTTTAATAATACAGCTGGAAATTACGCCATTGCGATTTCTCCAATTGACTTGGACGCAGGAGTTGAAGGCGAAGTATTAGAAATTTGCTACGGTGATACTATTAGTTTATTCAACGGAATCGCGAACTACCAAATTGGAGGAACTTGGTCACAAACCATCCCAACATTAGGTCTTCAAGGTTCTGACTTCGTATCTACAGGCTTAGCAACGGTTATGTTTGAATTTACATACACAATGCAAGATGGTTGTGCGTCAGATCAATCAAATGCATACGTTGATGTTTACCCAGCTTCAAGTGCGGGTGTAAATGGTACGTTTACAGTTTGTAAAAACGAACCATTCAACTTACTTGCAGGTCTTGGTGGAACAGTTGACTTTGGTGGCTATTGGTTAGACCCAAGCAATAACCCTCTTGCTGGTAATATTGATACTGCATCAAACATTCCAGGTAACTTTAACTATGACTACATTGTGAGCAATGGTGTTTGCCCTGCAGATACTTCAACAGTTCTTGTAGTTGTAGATGGTTCATGTGACTTCACAGCAGGCATCGAGACTTTAGCAGGAAGCTTCGTGGTTTATCCTAACCCAACAAGTAGTACTGTTTTTGTTGACAACAGCATGGGACTCATGATTGACAAAATTGAGTTGATCGATATGAGTGGACGCGTTGTGATGTCAGTTGTTAAAGGAAGCTTTAACAATGAATTAGCAGAATTAAATGTAAGCAACCTGACAACTGGAGTTTACACCGTTAAAATGACGGCTGGTCAAACAAGCTTTAATCAACGTTTGATCAAACAATAAATATTTTCATATCAAAGTACAAAGGGCGAGCCAACGGCTCGCCCTTTTTTTTGCTAACGTTTTTAACAAGAAGCTGTGTGAAAAACAAAACCACCCAAAGAATACTCAGTAATTAGACTGACTTACTTTGTAAAGCACGAATCATTTTTTGATAGTTATAAGTTTTTGCATACATTTGCACAGACTGCATTAACTAGATTTTAACTATTTGAATCGCAGATTGATAAAAGAATTGAATAAAAAACAGCATAATACACTGAGTCATAGCACGTTGTGCTACGGCTATTTTTGTGTTCAATTGAACAATACTTATTTAAAGTAAACCACATGAGTACTGAAATGAATCGAATGACTACACCCAATTCTCAACTCACAACGTCAAAAACCGCATTGGTTTCACCTTCTCATGAACAATTTATACCTGAACGTATGAAAAAAGCAAATCTATTTGTAAAATCAGTGATGACAATTGCACTTGTTTTCTGTGCAATCTTTAACGTACAATCACAAACAACATACGATTTTTCAACTGCAGCCACGATATCAAATCCCTACGGAGGGTCTTGGCCTTGGAACACTCAAGCAGTTGTAACAATTGGTGGTGTACAGTACAAGCTTACTTGTGGAGGGAATGGTTCTTTTAGCAATGTTTCAACAGGAGGTGTCTCAAATTCAGCCAACCTTCTAAAAGATGGTTCAGGTGGAGATCAGTTTACACTAGAAAGAATGGATGGTCAGCCATTTCAATTCTACGGAATTTGGGTAAAGCACCAATCAATGAATTCCTATTCTCAATTTTACACTTTACCACCGTGGTATACTTTAACAGCTGATAATAACGGAACAACTACCTTCACTTATCAGGACATGACTGCAATGACAGCAGGTACTGCATGGAATAACTATACTGGTTCGTCTACTGCGATTAATTCAGGTGCCGGAGGAGTAGTTGCAACATCTGTTCAAATCAGTTTTCAAGCGATTATAACGTTCAATATCGACAATATTATTGTAGGTCCAGTTACCTCTGCTGTATCTGGATCTCCTGCTTCGTTAACAAACTTTTCTTCATGTTTGGGAACGGCCTCTACAACGCAAACAACATCTGTTTCTGGAAGTAATTTGTCTTCAAACCTAGTAGTTACTGCGCCAAGTGGCTATGAAATTTCCACTAATGCTTCAACGGGATTTGGATCATCAATTACTTTAACGCCATCTGGCGGTACAGTGTCTGCAACCACAATATATGTAAGGTTGTCATCTGCTGCTTCCATCGGATCTTATAATGGAAACATAACAATTACATCTGGTTCGACGACATCAAATGTTGCACTTACAGGAACTGTAAATGCCAACCCGGTTTTAAGTATTTCAAATCCTTCAGCTGTATGTACTCCGTCAACAGTTGATTTGACTGCTGCTTCTATTACAGCTGGATCTACAGGAACTTTCACATTGAGTTATTGGACTAACGCTGGAGCTACCACATCATTATCTACTCCTTCAGCTGTTGCAACATCTGGAACATATTATATAAAGGCAACTACGTCGGCAGGTTGTTCGGATATTGAGCCTGTTACTGTTACAGTTGCGGCTGCTTTATCTGCTGTTAACCTGACACTAAATGACCAACCTTGCGGTAGTACGGCAACGGGTAGTGCAATTGTTACTACTACTGGTGGCGCGCCATCATTATCTTATACTTGGACAAGAAACGGAAGTGCGTATGTTGCTTCTCCTTCAAATGCGCCGACTAACCTCTCACCAGGTACTTATGTAGTTACTGTAACTGATGGATGCGGGACAACCGTTCAATCAAACTCTTTAGTAATCAATAGTGCTGTTGCAATCGACTTACAAGCTGCTTCGTTGGGGGCTAACGCATTGTGCTTTGGCGGTAA
>CAYPVA010000064.1:0-9895 GCA_964414045.1 uncultured Lishizhenia sp.
AATTATTTATTTTTTCAAATCCATATCCTTAGAAACAATTCAACCTCAGCAAGCGAGACTGAAAAACTATCGTTTATCTTAGGGAATTGCTTTCTAATTTCCTTCCAAGATCATCAAGGGCTACATTTCGGGGAGGTGCGCGAGCGCATTGAAAAATCTAAAGGAAAGATTCGAAGTCAAAAAAGCGATTTTTTACTCTTTCGCTTATTGGATGCCCTCATAGATGAAATCTTTGTCAAGACGGAAAACGTATCTGATCAAATAGACCTACTTGATACCGGCATTCATACCAATATGAAGAGCGAACTTTTACGAGGCATAGAAACACAAAAAAGGGAACTCATCGAATTGCGCAAATTGATCCAGCCCATCAAAGATTTACTCTCGGGGCTCGAAAACATGGATCATTCCCTGATTGATCCTGCAAATAAACACTACTTTAAAAATTTACGCAACAGCTGCACCAGCCTGCTCGAAGATATCGATGCACACAAACAAATTCTTGAAAGCCTTTCAAATCTTTATTATGCCGCACAAGGCCAGCGCATGAATGAAATCATGAAAGTGCTCACAGTCGTGAGCAGCATATTTATTCCACTCACATTTATTGTTGGTGTCTATGGAATGAATTTCAAATACATGCCTGAACTTGAATATCCTTACGGTTATTATACAGTGGTCGGGGTCATGGTCGCACTTGGTATTGCCATGTTGATTTACTTTATAAAGAGAGGCTGGCTCAGGCGCGAATAGATGTTAATGAAGTGTTAAATAAGAATTATTGAAAACATTGCTCCTTAACTTTCGAGTAGTAAAACTGATAAACATGAAAAAATTATTGCTTTCTTTTGGCGTAGTATTCATGGCTATTCTTGGCCTGAACAACGTAAGTGCACAAATTGAAAAAGGTGCTAAAATTGAATTTAACAAAGAAGTACATGACTACGGCAACATCAAATACGGTGGAGAGCCATACTGTAGTTTTGAATTCAAAAACACAGGTGATGAACCTTTAATTATTTCAAACGCAAAAGGTTCATGTGGTTGTACTGTTCCTGAATGGCCGAAAGAGCCAATCGCTCCAGGTGCAAAAGGCACAATCCGCGTAAAATATGATACCAACCGTCCAGGTCCTATCAACAAAAGTGTTACAATCACTTCTAACGCGATCAACGAGCCAAACAAAGTGATCCGTATCAAAGGTGAAGTTGGTCCTGCTCCAGAAAGCGGAATGCCAGTAAACAATGCTGGTGCCCCAACCAACAACTAATTGAAATTCCATTGAATGAAAAAGCCGCTTTTGAGCGGCTTTTTTTATGTCTTATAATTTGGGCTTTATTACTGGGCTTTTATATTTCCAAGAAACTATGGGCACATTGTGGCCACTCAGGCTTGGTCTCTGCTCTGAGTAATTGTGTTGTCTGCATACCCGCCTGCTGCGCAGCTTGCAATTCCGTGACTACATCGGAAAGAAATAAGATCTCATGAGGTTCAAGCCCTAAGAAATTCGCAATACTCGTATAAGTACTGCTCTCCTTTTTGGAACCTGTATTGGTGTCAAAATGATTCGAAAAATGTGCTGTAAGGTCGCCAAAATCACTAAAACGGAATAACAACTTTTGCGCAGCTATTGAACCCGATGAAAATACACCAAGCTTCAAACCACTTGCACGCCATTGATTGAGCGCTGTTGGAACATCTTCATAAACATGCCCTTTGATATCACCAGATTCATAGGCACTTTTCCAAATCAAACCCTGCAAGGTTTTTAAGGGTGTAATCTTGCGATCTTGCTCACTCCATAGTCGCAAATAATGCAAAACTTCTTCAGTTGTAGTAAGGTGTTTTTGCTCCTCTTGCTCAACAATTTCAATGACCTCTGCAAAAGCTTGCTTGACTTCATTGATTAAGGAAAGCTTGGGTAGATCTTGGATGTGATCCTTGAAATAGGGGAATAGCACCTCATATACAAAACTTACGGAGCTTGTTGTTCCTTCGATGTCGGTAAGAATATATTTGATTTGCTTATCCACGTGACGGCGTTTTAAAATCTGAAAAGTTTTGCTCTGTTCCTGCTTCTGTATAATGGGGAGTCCAGCCTGACATATCTGTGAAAATACGGATCGCCTTCACAAACGGATTGGACGCTCCAGCATCAAACCAATGTTTGGTTCCGGCCGGAACACTAATTAGGTCGCCACGTTCGCAAAGCACATTAAACACTTCATGACCATCTATATTGAACCAAAAAAGTCCTTGGCCATCCACAAAAAATCGAATTTCATCTTCAGTGTGAATGTGCTCGGACAAAAACTTAGCTCTAATGGCATCGTAATTTGGTGTTGTAGCATGAATTGAAATGACATCTGCTGTAAGGTAACCTCCATTTTTCATGAAAGGATCGAGGTCCTTGGCATAGGCCGCTAATATTTCTTCCTGAGTAGCAGTATCTGAGAAAATGACATCACAATGCCATTGCTCAAAATAAACACCCAAGTTATTGAGGTATTTTTGAATTGCAGCGGGATCTTGGATTTCAAGACCTGATTGTGGAACAGATAAAATGGCCATTGTTACAGTAAAAATTCACATTCACAAAGGTAATCTAAAGTCTCGAGATGCCTTTGGGCTTCGAATAGATTTTCTCCCCATGCATAGGTGCCATGACCAGCAATAATGAAGCAATGATGCTGGATATCAGATTTGCGCTCAGTAAGTCCTGCACATAAAATTTGCATATCCTGTTCGTTATCTATGATAGGGATTTGAAGGGTGTCCAGGTGGGTTTGGCAGCCTTTAAAGCCTTTTTGAAGCTCGTATCCTTGGACGTTAAAAAAATGCTCGTTGTATTGAGAGATGAGAACAGGGTATTTGGAATGACTGTGTAAAATCACTCTTGCATCAGCAAAATTTTGGTAAATCCATAAATGAATTTTTGTCTCATCTGAAGGCTTAATGCCATGAAAGGCACCGATACCAATACCATCGTGGTCGATGGTCATGAAATCATGTTCGGTGAAATTGGCTTTGTTGACGCCAGAACGCGATACCCAACATTGTTGATATTCGTCAATAAACGAATAATTCGTCGAGGTGGCCGGCGACCAACCACGCTGGTTCAGCGTTTGGATTAATTGAGCAAGTTCAATTTTCATGGCTATTGTGCCAGTACTTCTTTAACCATAGCGGCAATGGCCTTACCGTCAGCTTTTCCTGCTAATTTGGCAGAAAGCACACCCATTAGTTTACCCATATCTTGAGGGCCTTGGGCACCAGTACTTGCTTTAGCAGCCAAAACCTCAGTGCGCAATTCTTCGTCAGTGAGCATTTGCGGTAAATAAGCTTCTATAACTTGCGCTTGAAATAGCTCTTCTGAAGCGAGATCTTCACGGTTTTGCGCTTGATATAAAGCATAGGTTTCCATTCTTTGCTTGTGTAACTTGACACAAATTTTGATGGCTGTTTCATCAGAAACCTCTCCTGAAGCGCCAGAGGTTGCTTCGAGCAGCAATTTAGATTTGATATCTCTGAGGGCTGCTAGTTTTTCTTTTTCTCGGGCGAGCATGGCGGTCTTGATATCCGCATTTATGCGTTCTGTGAAACTCATGATCAATCTACGTTATCGTGAAGAAAGCTATTGTTACGAAGGCTAGAATTACCATTGGCGTCGGCAGCAATTCCAAAACGAGATACTTGCTCAGTTGCACTTGGTTGTGTTTGTTGTAAGGCGATATTACGTCGTACAAATGCTGGTTCGTTTTCGAATTCAATGATGCCTTCTGGTCTTTTGAGTTTGGAGGTAAATTCTTGAATTCTGGCAACGCGCTCTTGAACTTTACGCATTTGCTCTTCTGGGCTGAGCATTCTTTTGGGCTCTTCTAGGTTGACTTTCTGAATGGCTTCGTCTTCCAAGATATGTTTTACAACAGGTGCAGCATCTTGTTGGCGCTGCGCCTCCACAAATGGATTTTGAACAGGCGAAGTTACTTCTGTCTGTACATCAAAAACATCCCAGGTCATGGCAGGTGCAGGTTGCGCTGCTTCTACTTCAGACACAGGTTCAATTGTAGGCTCATCGTAGAGATTAAAAGTTGTTTTCTCAGGAGCTGTAGCTGGAGTTGATGTAAAAATTGACGCCTCAGCAGTTGTCTCGTGCTCAACTTCTTTCATGAAAGGTTCATCTTGAGCTTGAACTTCTTGAACTGGCGTTTGAATAGCAGCCTGAGCGATGCTTTGAAATGGCGAACTCAATGGCGCCACAATTTCTTGTTTGTTGTCTTCTTCAAGAACAACCACAGTTCTTTCTTGGCTTGGTGCACCGGACATCGGTGAAGAAGAAAAACCAGTGGCAATGATAGTAATGCTGAGTTGGTCACCCAAAGAAGCGTCCTTGGCATGCCCCCAAATGACATCTGCAGTTGATCCTGCAGCTTCTTGAATGTAGTCCGTGATTTCAGTGATTTCATCCATCATGACTTCTTGATCGCCATAGCTAATGTTGAGTAGCACATAGCGCGCACCACTGATGTTGTCGTCATCAAGTAAAGGTGAGCTAAGTGCTGCTTGAACGGCTTGTAGTGCGCGGTCTTGACCAGACGCTATAGCACTACCCATAATGGCATGACCAGAGTTGCGCATCACAGTATTGACGTCATTGAAGTCAACGTTGATTGAACCAGTAACTGAAATGACTTCTGCAATACCTTTAGCGGCAACTGTAAGTACGTCATCGGCATGAGAGAAGGCCTCAGACAAAGACATATTGCGTCCGAACTCACGCAATTTTTCATTGTTGATGATGAGTAAAGTATCTACGTTTTGGCGCATGCGCTCTAGACCTTCCTCGGCTTGTTGGCGTCTTTTGCGTCCTTCAAAATTAAATGGGACAGTAACAATACCAACTGTAAGAATTCCGAGATCACGAGCAACTTGAGCAATAACAGGTGCTGCTCCGGTACCTGTGCCACCACCCATTCCGGCAGTAACGAAAACCATTTTGGTATCCTTTGACAACAATTCGCGGATTTCTTGGATATTTTCCATTGCTGCGTTCATCCCTACATCGGGAATCATGCCTGCTCCACGACCTTCTGTTAGGTTTGGTCCTAGTTGGATTTTGAAGGGTACTGGAGAAATATCAAGCGCTTGACAATCGGTATTACAAACGATGAAATCTACACCTGCAATTCCTTGCAAGTACATGTGATTTACAGCGTTTGAACCTCCACCACCTACACCAATTACTTTGATAATCGATTGAGCTTGAGGTTTGTCGTGTTTAGGTAGGTCAAATTCCATTTCCATTTGTTCGGTTTCTTTTCTAGTTGCTTGCTATATGTCTTGATCGTCTTCGTCGTTGAAAAATGTTTTCAATGGATCTAGGATTCTATTGAAAAATTTACCTCGACGCTCGATGTTTGAGTGTCCTTTTGTTTTTTCTTGTTGCTTTTCAGCTTGTTGACCTTGCGCTTGATTTACAGTTTCTGCAGGCTGTTCCCATGGAAGAGCTGATTCTACTGTTTCAAAACCTTTCAAAACCAAACCAATACCTGTTGCAAACATTGGACTTGCCAATTTGTCGAGGTCGTTGGTGTTTGCGAGGTGCTCAGTTGGGTATCCGATACGGGCATCCATGCCGGTAAGGTATTCGATCAGTTGCGTGAGGTGCTTTAATTGAGAACCTCCACCAGTAACGACAATGCCACCGATGAGTTTTTTCTCGTAGCCAGAGTTTCTGATTTCGAGATTCACTAATTCAATGATTTCTTCCATTCTGGCCTGAATAATGCTGGCCAAATTGCGAAGGGTGATTTCTTTAGGTTCGCGGCCTTTTAAGCCCGGAATACAAACTACTTCGTTTTCTTTGCTTTCTGATGCCAAGGCACTGCCGAATTTCACTTTTAGCATTTCGGCCTGGCGTTGCATAATGCGACATCCTTCTTTGATGTCCTGGGTGATGACGTTTCCTCCGAAAGGAATCACGGCTGTATGACGAATCAGGCCATCGTGAAAAATAGCCACGTCAGTGGTTCCACCACCGATGTCAACAAGCACCACTCCCGCTTCTTTTTCTTCTTCAGAAAGTACAGATTCTGCAGATGCAATTGGTTCTAGGATAATGTCTTTGACACTAAGTCCAGAACGTTCGATGCAGCGGGTAATATTGGTAACGTTGGTAACTTGCCCACTGATAATATGGAAGTTAGCTTCAAGACGAACACCGCCCATTCCGATAGGATCTTTGATTTCTGGCTCGCCATCCACAATGTACTCTTGTGGAATCACGGTAATGATTTCTTCACCAGGATTCATGACCAACTGGTACATGTCGTCTACAAAAGAATCGATGTCTGCCTGAGAGATTTCACCGTTGACTGTGCGGCGCGTGTAAATACCGCGATGCTGCTTGCTTTTGATATGCTGCCCTGCTATGCCGACGTGAACATTTTTGATTTTGAGATTGCCTTCCACTGCATTTTGTGTGGCCTCAACTGCTGCATTGATTGACTGAACAGTTCGTTCGATATTGGATACCACACCGCGCATCACGCCAAGAGATTCACTTTTACCCATGGCAATGATTTCAATTTTGTTGTGCTCATTTTTGCGGCCAACAAAACAAGCGATTTTGGTAGTCCCGATATCAAGACCAACAACAACGCGTGTACGCTTCACTTCTGGCGCTTTATCTTTTTCTGCAAACGATCTGTCCTTCATATTTGACACTTATTTCTTTGTATTTATTCCAACCTTCATGCGGTAGCGCCTCTTTGTAGAAGTGCTTCAGTCTTTCGAATTTGTCTTGGACAAGTTCTGGGGTGGGCGCTGCTCCAAAGATGATTTTTTGATCACCAACCAACGGAATTAAGACAAAATCACCATTTTTTTGGAGGTGAATTTGACCGATTAATTTGTGCATTAGTGGATCATTACAAACATAATTTGAAATATGGTAGATTTGATTGATTTTTTGAGAACTTTTCAAAGTACCATTGTTAATAAAATCACAGTGGAGACGAGGGTTGTAGACATCGTGAATTGCTCCGGAAAAAACGAGCACACGGGCAGTATGAAGCGCTGATCGATACATCATAAAACCGTCTTGATCAAGGTAATAGCTTTGACCAATTGAATTGAAGATTCTAGCAATAGGCTTGCGCAATTCTAATTGAATTTCCCACTTATCTCCGATGTGTTTATACACTTCGACTTTTTTAACCTCTGGCATCGCTTTGATGTGTCGCTCAATCGTGTGGATTTTGAGTGACCCAACTTGCATTTCCTTGCGAAATAAATTGCGGATTTTTAAACGATCAATAAGTTCTTTTTCTGTTAAAAATGCACTTTCCCCCTCGACATGGATGGCAATGGCTGGCGTTCGCAACTTTTTCTTATTTTCAGCATTGAAAGCAAAGAAAAAAACCGTGCAGACCAACAGCAGCACTAACACCCAAAGCGTTATTTTCAACCATTTCTTCATTGGACTAGCTTTTGTCGTTTAAATATTGAGTAATCGGAGCCACTAATCGATCAATGTCTCCTGCGCCTATTGTTAGCAAAACACCGTGTTTAAAGTTTTTAGCAAAAGCCAGTGCCTCGCTTACCTCCATCACTTCTTTTTTCTTGGCCGTACTCATTTCACAGAGCCAATCACTTGTAATTCCTGGTATTGGCAATTCGCGAGCTGGATAGATAGGCAATAAAATCAGCTGATCAAGGGCACTTAATTCTGAGGCAAAACGCGCCGCAAAATCCTTCGTTCTCGAAAACAAATGTGGCTGAAAAATTCCTGTAATTGGCAACTTAGGATACATCGCTTTGACAGAGCTCAATAGCACCTCAATTTCTTGCGGATGATGAGCGTAATCATCGATGTAAATCAAGTTTGGTTGGCGCACGTGTGTTTCAAAACGCCTTTTGACACCTTTAAAACGGGCTAAAGCAGCGCGTATGCTGTGCTCTTCGAAGCCAAGTTCAAGCAATAATGCAACACAACCAAGCGCATTTTCTACATTATGGCTACCTGGCAAACCCAAAGTTACTGCTGGCCAATATGTGTTTGCGATTCTGAAATCTGCTACCTGAAAACCAGCTTCATAACGCAAGTTTTCTGCGCTGAAATCAGCAGTTTTCGAGTTAAGTGCATACGTTTTTGTTGGGCAGAGTGAAGGGAGATTCAAGCCCTCTTTTTGCAAACAAAATCCATTGGGATCGATCCTCATAGCAAATTGACGAAACCCTTCTTTGAAAGCTTCAGGGGTACCGTAAATATCAAGATGGTCGGGGTCTGCTGCGGTAATGATCGCTGCAAATGGCGACAATTGTAAGAAGCTACGGTCAAATTCATCAGCCTCAACCACTGCATACGGACTTTCGGCATTCAAGACCAAATTTGAATCAAAATTACTGGCAATACCTCCCAAAAAAGCAGTGCAACCCGCACCGATGTCGGTTAGCAAATGAGCTAACATAGAACTAGTTGTGGTTTTACCATGTGTGCCCGCTACACAAAGCGCTTGAAAAGATCGGGTAATCGCGCCAAGCACCTCTGCTCTTTTTAATATTTCAAACTGATGAGCGCTGAAAAAAGCGAGTTCCCCGAGTTCTTTAATGGCAGGCGTATAAACCACTAATGTAGTTGCCGCATCTTTGAAATCAATTGGAATCCGATCATGTAAATCTTCATAATGAACAGCTATTCCTTCCATACTAAGCTGTTGTGTAAGCGTGGTTTCAACTTTGTCGTATCCTGCAACTTGAAAACCTGCAAAATGAAAATAGCGCGCAAGTGCACTCATGCCAATACCACCGATACCGATGAAATAAACCTGCTTGTATGTAGAAAGCGACTTCATTTAAGAATTACTTTTTCACAGATATCAACAATACTTTGCGTCGCTTGGGGCAAGGCAAGATTTTGCAGGCTTTGCGACAACTCAAACTGTTTGGCTTCATTGGCGAGTAAATCAAAACATGTTTTGATCAAGACAGCCCTTGCCTCAGCGTCTTTTACAAGTATGGCTGCATTTTGATCCACAAGCGAAAGCGCATTCTTTGTTTGGTGATCTTCAGCCACATTTGGCGAAGGAACAAGGATACTTGGTTTGCCTACCAAGGCCAATTCACTCACTGATAACGCACCGGCTCTTGAAATGATGACATCTGCCAATGCATAAGCTAAATCCATGCGCTGAATAAATGCCAATAGTTTTACATTTGGCGGAAGCTGCTCTCGGGCTTCACTGAATTTGGACTCAAAAGATTTTCCACATTGCCAAAGTACTTGAACATTTTTTGCTTGGATTTGCGATAAACCAGACCACAGGCTTTCGTTGAGTGTGAGGGCACCTAAACTACCACCAATGACTAAAATGGTTGGTTTTGTTGCATCCAAACCAAAAAAAGCAGCAGCTTCTGTTTTTAAAGGAGAGAGATCTGTTGCCAAATTGGATCGAACAGGATTGCCCGTATATTGGACTTTTTCTGTAGGAAAAAAGCGATCCATTCCGGGATAAGCAACACATATTGCTTTGGCTTTTTTCGCTAAAATCTTGTTGGTTTTGCCCGGAAATGAGTTTTGTTCCTGAAGGAGCGTTGGGATATTTAAAAGTTGTGCCATTTGCAAAGTAGGGCCGCTGGCATAACCACCCACTCCTATGACCAAATCAGGCTTGAATTTTCGAATGACATTCAATACCAAGTAAAAACTCCTGAGCAACTTGAATGGCAAAAGCAAATTCTTCCAAGTTAATTTGCGCTGTAAACCAGCAATTGGAAGGCCAATTATTTCGTATCCAGCCTGTGGAATTTTTTCCATTTCCATACGACCGCGTGCTCCTATAAATAAGATGGCCGCATTTGGGTTTCTTTTTTTTATCTCATCCGCAATGGCTAA
>CAYPVA010000065.1:0-9867 GCA_964414045.1 uncultured Lishizhenia sp.
ATTGCCGGTGATGACTTCACCAATGACATCGAAGAATACATGCGTCGTCAACACAACATTCTAGTAGGTGAACGCACAGCTGAACAAATCAAAATTGAAGTGGGTGCTGCCTTACCAGAATTGGAAAACCCACCTGCAGACTTTGCGGTGCGTGGTCGTGACCTCATGACAGGTATTCCAAAAGAAATCATGGTATCGTACCAAGAAGTTGCCCATGCCCTCGACAAAACAATTGCAAAAATTGAAGAGGCCATCCTCAGTGCACTTGAAATGACTCCGCCAGAACTTTCTGCCGATATTTATAAAACAGGTATCTATTTAGCTGGTGGTGGTTCTATGCTTCGTGGTCTTGATAAAAGAATTTCTACCAAAACAAAGCTACCGGTTCATATTGCCGAAGATCCGCTTAGAGCAGTTGCCCGAGGAACAAGTATTGCACTCAAAAACATCGATAAGTACCCGTTCTTGATGGGCCGTTAATACGGTTCTATTCGGATAGCGCGCCTTCGATTTCTTGCTTGAATTTCTGTACTAAGTCATTGTAGGCCTGTCCTGTTGCTGGGCCACTGAACCCGGTATGGATTGCAATCACTTTTCCTTGAGCGTCAACTAATATGGAGGTCGGAAAGCTCATGATTCCATTGAGCATCGGAAAATAAGCTGCAGCAGTCTCCTTACTTGAAGTACCCGCTAAGTATACCTCATAATTGACTTCTAAATCTGTAATGAATTTTTTGAGTCGGGCTCTTTGTTTTTTCGAATCATTGCCCACTTCAAAAGCCAAGCCCACCACGCGGAAGCCTTGTGTGCCGTATTTTTCTTGGAGCTCAATTAATAAATGACTCTCATCGATGCAATTTGGACACCAAGTTCCCATGATCTGAATGAGCGTCACTTGATTTTGCTTGTTTAAATCCAAATTAACTTTTCGACCATTTAGTTTTGTCAGTCCTTTGAGATACACGGTTTCATCACGCTTGATTAAATAAGTCAAACTGCTTTCATCGCGCAATTGAACGCTTGAATCACGGAATGCTGTAAAAGGTACATTGTAGTTTGACCCACTATAGAAGTTGCCTGTCATTTGGTCCTTACTTTGAAGAGTTGCATCAACGACAAACGCCCAATAACCTGTATAGGTCTGTAGGTGCAGCGTGTTTCCAGAAATGTAACCATGTAAATAGCGATAGTCTCCAGTTTCACTTAAAAAGCTTCCTGATACGAAATTGCCCATTTTTTGCTCAAAGACGCCAACGAGGGTTTCTTCATTTGAGGTGCCCGGCGCAAAAACTACACGCCACTTTCCTTGCATATTTATTTGGTTAATTTCAGGTTCCGGCAAACTTAAAAATCCATTATGTAAATGAATAGGGTAACGCACCGGGACTTTTTTGTTGTAATTGATCCACCAACCGCGCGCATCAGAGTAAACTTCATTAAATGCAATTCTCCATTCGGCATCTTGCGCTGGAAATTGATAAACAATGGTATCGCCTATCCGTTTTTTTACGGACAACTGGTACACTTCTTTTCCGTTTTGAATAGTGATTGGCGCTTTCGGATCTTTGCTTGGTAGCCCAGCAGATACTTGCATTTGTAAACGATCATTGAGTTGTATTTCTGCTACAAAAGGATAGTAGGCGCCTTGTTGCGTATAAGACAAATTACAACTAAAAAGCGTTAACCATATTGCGAAAAGTAAGTTGCGCATGATGCTAAAGATTACAAGGATGAACCACGAAATTAAAAGAAATAAACTATCTTGCCTATGGCATGCAACTTTTTGAAAACAACCACCGTCAATAGAGCCGAGTCATGGATGAACGAGAGATGATACTAGGTTGTATAGCTGGTAGTCCAAGGGCTCAAAAAGCGTTGTTTGACATTTATGCTCCTAAACTACTCGTGATCTGCTTGCGCTACATGAAAGAAATGCCGCGTGCACAAGATGCCTTGCAAGATGCCTTTGTCAAAATATACGGTCATTTACCTAGTTATAAATTTGAAGGTGTATTTGAAGGTTGGATCAAGAAAATTACGGTAAACACCTGCCTTGACCAATTACGCAAAGACAAAAAATTATTAGCCGACATCTCTTTGGATGATGTCAGTTTTAAAATTGCGCATCAAGATCACAGCCTAGAAAAGCTTATGGCAGATGACCTATTGAAACTTGTTCAAAGTTTACCAGACGGTTACCGAACAGTTTTTAACTTGTTTGCTATTGAGGGTTTTTCTCACCAAGAAATTGCCAAGCAACTTCGCATCAGTGAAAGCACTTCAAAAACACAATACCTTAGAGCCAGAGCATATTTGAAAGACCGCCTAGAAAAAATTGACCAATGATGGAAAAAGACGACATCAAAGATTTATTTGCAAAAAGCTTATCTGAGCACCAAATTCCGGTGGACCCATCTCTTTGGGCTACTGTCTCGTCTTCTTTGGCCACGTCCGCTGCGAAAACCGGCATCGGCATTTTCGCAAAATCAATCATTGGCATTAGTGCAGTAACCATCGCTGTCGTTACAACTTATTTCGTTTACCTCAATTCTTCTGAAGTCGATAGTCAGTCTAAAAAACCGATCATTCAAAGTGTTGATAGACAGCAACAAGATAACAAACCAGCAATTGAAAGTCTCGTCTTTCAGGATGATAAAAACGGAACCACAAAAACGGATCTGAACAGAACAAGTACAGAGTTGCAGGCTGATCATTATCCAAATCATGTGCATAGCACGCCTCAGATCCAAGAGATAGACGATTCAGAACTACCAAATGCGATCATACATTTATCTCCTTTGTCTTCAACTAGTAATAGGCCTGTTTCAAACACTGTAAGCGCTGAAAATCTTCATCAAAATCAAAATGCCCAAGCGGTAACTACTGCTGTCGTTCATTATCCGCACATTACCGCACAACCCGAAGCAACTACTTTAGCTCCGAAGCGGGCTACCACAAAACCAACGCTTCCTAATATTTTCACCCCTAATGGCGATGGTCAAAATGACTTGCTTTTAATCGATTGGAAGGGTCTTGAAGTTTCTGATTTTAGTTTAGTTGTGCTCAGTTCAAATAATCAAGTGGTGTATCGCAGCAACAATCCAGAATTTCGTTGGGATGGCACAGATTTAGGCGGAGAAAAATTACCTCGTGGCTTTTATATTTATTTCGTGACTACTCAAATCGATAACGACAAATGGCAGCAATCTAGTAGCCTTCAAATTCAATATTGATTTTTTTGCTAACTTTCCGAATGCATCATATCTACTGCATTACAAACGGAAACAAAAAAATTCTACGTCAGAACCAAGAATTACTTTCCAATCTTATCAAGACTTTTGGCGAAGCATTTCAAGTCTATACGAGCCAAAGCCCGGATGACGCACTTTCATTTATTAAGCAATTAGACACTAACTGCACACACCTCATTTGTATTGGTGGCGATGGTACTTTTAATACGCTCGTTAACGGCGTTTGCTGCCACCCTAACCCGGAATTTTCGCCCATTCTAGGTGTTTTGCCAAACGGGACAGGTAATGACTTTTATCGTTCAGCGGCTTATCCAAAACGCATTGATTTCTTAGCGCAAATTCAATCGAGCAATTTTGAAACTTTTGATGTTGGGATAATCCGAACGGAGACCGAAACGCGTTATTTTGCAAATATTGCAGATATCGGTTTTGGGGGAGCAGTGGTGCTGCAACTGCAAAATTTCAGAAAGCGATTTGGACCCAACTTTTCATACGGATTAGCCATCATCAAAACATTTTTACAATATAAACGACCTCAAGTTCAGATTCATAGCGAACATTTTCGATATAATGGCGAGCTTTTACTTGCCGCATTTTGTAACGGCAGTATTTTTGGGGATGGCTTACATATTCATCCAGGAGCTAAAATATCTGATGGAGAGCTCAAACTAACACTCCTTGGTAAGGTTTCATTATTTGACTATTTAAAAAATGTCATAAAAGTGAAGCGCGGTCAACAAATCAAACATCCTGAAGCACATTATTTGGAAGTTTCGTTTCCTGTACAACTGAAGTGTAACAGTCAAACGCTACATGCAGAGACAGACGGGGAATATATTGGAGGACAAAACTTTGAGATTTCACTCCTGCCCCAGCGCCTTAGGATGCTTAGTATTCAGAAGCGCAATTAAAGTTTGCTTATCTTTGAATTCAGTGAAAAGATCAATCATTATAACCGCAGGTGGTTTAGGTAAGCGCATGCAAGCTGACATTCCGAAACAATTTTTATTGCTCGGAAACAAACCCGTTCTAATACACACCTTGGAGCGCTTTCATGCCTTCGATCCAGATGCTCAAATATTAATTACGCTTCCCTCAGATTGGTTTTCATATTGGGAGGGCTTAATTGCGGACTATCAAATCCAGATTCCATATCAGTTGGTTGATGGTGGCCAAGAACGCTTTCATTCGATTCAAAATGCCTTGGCTTTTTGTACCGGTGAGCAAGTCGGTGTGCATGATGGCGTTAGACCTCTGGTAAGTATTGAAACCATTGAACGTTGTTTTGCAGCTCTAAGTATTGCAGATGCAGTGGTTCCGGTTTTACCTGCCAAAGATTCAATTCGTAAAGGAACTTTTGAATCCTCCAGTGCGGTCAATAGGGCCGAATACTTCTTAGTGCATACGCCTCAATGTTTTGCGACTTCTACGCTGAAACAAGCATATGATCAAGCATTTACGCATGTTTTTACAGATGATGCAAGTGTGGTGGAGTCCATTGGTATTCAACCTTTGTTAGTCTTGAGCAATGAGGAAAACATTAAAATTACAAGCCAACTCGACCTTCAACTCTTGAACGCCCTATTGAAATAAATATGTTGCAAGCCCCTCCATCTTTACAACCAGGTGACCTCGTCTATTTGTGTGCGCCTGCAAAAGCAATTGAAGAGCACTATATTATTGCGGCCGAGTTATGGCTGCAATCTCAAGGTTTCAAATCTGAAAGAAGTAAGCATCTGAATGGCCGCCATCATTATTTTTCTGGCACTACGCTGGAAAGGCTTGCTGACCTCCAAGAAGGGCTTGATCATCCAGTAGCAAAAGCAATTTGGTGCGTGCGTGGAGGCTACGGTAGCATTCAATTACTTGATGGCATTCAATGGGCACAATTTATCCGTGAACCGAAGTGGCTCATTGGATTCTCTGACATTTGTGTGCTGCATCATAAAATACAAAATCTTGGTTTTCAAAGTATTCATGGAACGATGGCGCTCAATATTGAAAAAAATAGTGCCGCTGCGCTCAATAGTTTGAGTTCAACCCTATTTGGGAATCAAGTTGATTTTGAACTGCCAGGTAATCCCTTGAATAAAAAAGGGCAGGCCAAAGGCCAACTCATTGGTGGCAACTTAAGTATTCTATTTAGCATGTTGGCAACACCTGAGCGCTATGACTTTTCTGATGCCATATTATTTATTGAGGATTTAGCTGAACACCTTTATCATATCGATCGCATGATGCATGCTTTGCGCAAGCATGGCGCTTTGGATAAAATTACAGGTCTCGTAGTCGGGGGAATGACTGATTTAGAAGATACCGACATCCCTTTTGGAATGAGAATAGAAGAACTCATTAGCAGTCATTTTCAATACCGAAAAATTCCGATTTGTTTTGACTTTCCCTGCGGACACATTGATGACAACCGCGCTTTAGTTCTTGGCGCCCAAATCGAATTACAAGTGAATGAAGAATTAGTGAGCTTGAGCTATCTAAAATGATTCTAAATAGCTCTTTAGAACACAATATCTGTGCAACAATTGCCTGTTTTAGCTGTTCTTCAGTTAAATTTGCATCACTTCAAATGATATATACATATGAGTAAATCTGCAATCTTTAAATCATCAATCGGTAAAAAGGTGTTTATGGCCCTCACCGGTTTATTTCTGTGCACCTTTTTAGTAGGGCATTTGCTCGGAAATCTTCAACTTATCCTAAAAACCGGAGAAGAAGGCCGCCGAGCTTTTAATGAATATGCCTACTTCATGGGCCACAATCCGTTTATCGGAATATTATCCTACGTAACCTACGCAGCGGTACTTATCCACGTAGTTGATGGTATTTTACTCACTATTCAAAACCGCAAGGCGCGTCCTGTTCGTTATGCTTACAGTAAACCAGGTGCCAATTCAAGTTCTGCGAGCCGTAGCATGGCCATTCTAGGCACACTAATTTTGGTGTTCTTAGCTACGCACATGGCTAACTTCTGGTGGAAAATGAAAGTGAAACAAGAAGTTCCATTACATACGTACACCCTTGAAATGAAAAATCAAATGATGGGTGCTGCCAATACCGAATTATACTACACACATGTTCCAGGTGTACAACCTATTCCAAAAGACCCAAACAACATTGTAGAAAAAGGTACCGACCTTTATATCAAAGGAACCAACGTTAAAGTTGCAGAAGGCTACCGTGACCTCCATACTTTAGTTATGGATTTCTTCAGTAAAAGTAAAAATGAAGGGGCGCTTTTCGCTGTATTATTTTATGTGATTTCTATGGTTGTTTTGGCCTACCACCTTTTACACGGTTTCCAAAGCGCATTCCAATCATTAGGAATCAACCATCCAAAATATACCCCACTAATTAAAAAATTGGGAGTGGCCTTTGCCATCATCGTGCCATTATTGTTTGCAATTATCCCTGTTATTATTTACCAGAACCACTAGGAATTAGGCTATGTCAACATTAAATTCGCGCATTCCGGAAGGTCCAATCTCAGAGAAATGGACCAATCATAAAAACCACATGAAGCTGGTTGCTCCAAACAACCGTCCGAAAATCGATATCATCGTTGTCGGTACAGGTCTAGCTGGGGCTTCTGCCGCTGCTTCACTCGGTGAGATGGGTTACAACGTAAAAGCTTTTTGTTTCCAAGATTCACCACGTCGTGCACACTCCATTGCGGCACAAGGAGGAATCAACGCAGCAAAAAACTATCAAAATGACGGCGATTCAATTTACCGTTTGTTTTATGATACCATCAAAGGTGGTGACTACCGTGCTCGTGAAGCCAACGTATATCGTTTGGCAGAAGTATCTGGCAACATCATTGACCAATGTGTTGCTCAAGGCGTGCCATTTGCGCGCGAATACGGAGGTCTTTTAGACAACCGTTCGTTTGGTGGTACACAAGTTCAGCGTACATTTTATGCCGCTGGGCAAACAGGTCAGCAACTTTTATTAGGTGCTTATTCAGCACTTTCTCGTCAGATCGGTTTAGGCCGCGTGAAAATGTATCACCGCCACGAAATGATGGATCTTGTAAAAGTAGACGGAAAAGCACGCGGAATTATTGCCAGAAACTTAGTTACTGGAGAACTCGAGCGCCATTCAGCGCATGCTGTGGTCTTGGCAAGTGGTGGTTACGGAAACGTTTACTTCCTTTCTACAAATGCCATGGGCAGCAACGTTTCAGCTGCATGGAAAGTACACAAAAAAGGAGCAATGTTCGCCAATCCTTGTTTTGTTCAAATTCACCCAACATGTATCCCAGTTCACGGCACCAATCAGTCGAAGTTGACCCTGATGTCAGAATCTCTAAGAAATTCAGGTCGTATTTGGGTACCTAAGAAAAAAGAGGATGCAGAAGCAATTCGTGAAGGACGCTTAAAGCCAACACAAATCGCCGAAGAAGACCGCGACTACTTCTTAGAAAGACGCTACCCAGCTTTCGGAAATTTAGTGCCGCGCGATGTCGCCTCAAGAGCAGCCAAAGAACGTTGTGATGCTGGTTATGGTATTGAAGCAAACGACACTAACGAAGGTGTTTACCTCGATTTCGCAACTGAAATCCGCAACAAAGGACGTCAGTCAGCATTTGCACAAGGTGATCACAATCCTACGGAAGAAAAAATACTTCAACTCGGTAAAAAATGGATCGAAGAGAAATATGGTAACCTCTTCCAGATGTATCAAAAAATTACCGACGACAACCCATACGAAACGCCTATGAAAATTTACCCCGCTGTTCACTATACAATGGGCGGTGTTTGGGTAGACTACAACCTACAGAGTTCCATAGAAGGTTGTTTTGTTACGGGCGAAGCAAACTTCTCGGATCACGGAGCCAATCGCTTAGGAGCATCTGCTCTAATGCAAGGATTGGCAGATGGTTATTTCGTATTACCTTACACTATATCTGATTACTTATCAAACGATATTAGAACCGGTAAAATACCTACAGACACACCTGAGTTCGAAGCAGCAGAAGCTGAAGTAAAAGCCAACATTGATCGTTTCTTGAATAATAAAGGAACAAAATCTGTTGACCACTTCCACAAACGTTTAGGCTTAATTATGTGGAACAAAGTCGGAATGGCTCGAAACGAAGCTGGACTAAAGCAAGCCATTGAAGAAATTGCTGCCCTCAAAGAAGAGTTCTACAACGATGTTTTTGTTCCTGGTGACGCCAACGAAATGAACCCAGAGCTAGATAAGGCTATGCGTGTTGCTGACTTTATTGAATTAGGTCAACTAATGGCTGTTGATGCCTTGCATCGCCAAGAATCTTGTGGTGGTCACTTCCGCGAAGAATACCAAGATAGCGAAGGAGAAACCCTTCGTGACGACGACAACTTCAAATATGTAGCCGCTTGGGAATACCAAGGTGGCGACGCTACCAAAGCTGGCTTGCACAAAGAAGCTTTGAATTATGAATTTATCAAAATTGCAGCGCGCAACTATAAATAAGAAACGTATGGCTTCAAAATACATTAATATTACGCTCAAAATCTGGAGACAAAAAAATACCAATGCTAAGGGTGGTTTAGAAACCTATAGCCTTAACCAAGTATCTACAGATAGTTCCTTTCTTGAAATGCTCGATCAATTGAACGAGCAACTCATTAACGAGCAAAAAGAACCAATTGCATTTGATCACGATTGCCGCGAAGGAATTTGTGGTATGTGCTCTTTGTACATCAACGGTAGAGCTCACGGCCCAGAAACGGGCACTACTACATGTCAATTACACATGCGTAGTTTCAAAGATGGCGACACCATTTATGTAGAGCCATGGAGATCAAGAGCATTCCCTATTATCAAAGATTTGGTTGTTGATCGTTCCGCATTTGATCGCATCCAACAAGCCGGTGGATTCGTTTCTGTGAACACTTCAGGACGTACCATGGACGCCAATGCTATTCCCATCCCTAAAGCAGATGCAGATAAAGCTTTTGAAGCTGCTGCATGTATTGGTTGTGGAGCTTGTGTAGCAACTTGTAAAAACGGTTCAGCCATGTTGTTTGTTGGCGCCAAAGTTTCTCAATATGCCTTGCTTCCACAAGGAAAGGTTGAAGCTAAGGACCGCGTGCTCAATATGGTTCGCCAAATGGATGAAGAAGGTTTTGGTAACTGTACCAATACTGGTGCTTGCGAAGTAGAGTGTCCAAAAGGAATTTCACTTGAAAACATCGCGCGAATGAACCGTGAGTTTTTAACCTCTTCACTATTATCAGAAAAATAATTGCCTTAAAGTAGGCACAAAAAAAGGGCGGTTAAATAACCGCCCTTTTTTATTATATCAAATAGCTTATTTAAGCTGTTGTCCTTCTTTTTTGTACCATCCTTGGTTGTCCTTGATGTCTACAGGCACATTTGATTTGTCGCTGAGACGTTTTTGTGTGCGCATCCAAAAGTAAAAACCAAAAAAGCCTAATACGATAAGGATGTTATTGAAATAGTTTTGAACGAATTCAAAGAATCCAAAAGACCATTGAAATGTATCACCAATTTTATAAACGAAATCTGTCCAAGTCATTGTTATCTGCTTTAGTTGTCACAAATGTACTACAAATTTTAGAAATTGTAATACCCGATTAAATTTCTCCCATTA
>CAYPVA010000066.1:0-9773 GCA_964414045.1 uncultured Lishizhenia sp.
ATAATAAATCTGTTACCCGCACTTTAGCTGGGCATGTTAACGTACTGAGATAATGCAGCAACTTCCGATTGTAAGGGTTCGTGATTTAGGGCTCATTGATTACAAACAAGCTTGGGATCTTCAAGAGGAATTGCTTAAAGCTGCCGTTGATTGTAAAATCTCAAATCGCAAAAACGACACAGAGATCATTCCGGAGCAGCATTTATTGTTTTGCGAGCATCCGCATGTCTATACTTTAGGCAAGAGCGGTGCTGCTGAGCATTTATTGCTCGATGAAGCCCACTTACAAGCAATAGACGCACAGTTTTATAAGATCAATCGGGGAGGAGACATTACTTATCATGGCCCAGGGCAATTGGTGATGTATCCGATTCTAGACTTAGAGCAATTTTTCACAGACATCCATAAATACATGCGCTTCTTAGAAGAAGCCGTGATCCGAACATTGGCTCATTTTCAAATTAGCGCCACGCGTTATGATGGACTAACCGGTGTATGGATTGATGCAGACACACCACGTGCCCGAAAAATATGTGCAATGGGGGTTAAATGTTCTCGATGGATTACCATGCATGGAATCGCCCTTAATGTAGCGCCTGATCTTGGTTATTTTGGTAATATTGTACCTTGTGGTATTCAAGACAAAGCAGTGACTTCATTGGCTCAAGAATTGGGTCGAACGCTCACAATAAAAGAAGTACAGCAAGTACTATTAAAGGAAATGGCCACCGTATTCAATTTTAGTATACAATAGAAATGAGAGAAGATTTATTAGGACCAAAAGTTGAAGGTATATCATTAGCACTCGTAGCATTGCCAATCGAAGGTGGAGAACCAGAATATGTGGTATATATGTTAAGCAACCGCGAAGATATCATTGAAGGCATCATTGTGGCTTCTACAGGTTATGGAGTAGACCCACAAACAGGACAAGAAATCAAGACATCTACCCTACGCAAGGGAATAGAAGTAATGCTACCAAACGAAGCGGCTAGAATTGAGCCCATCATGCCTGAATTATTCGCACTCAACAATGAGTTTTGGGTGAGCTTCTGGGCTGATGACGTCATGTACGACAAAAGGTTTGTTTTTGAAGCAAATTCAATTGATCCAGAGAAGTTTGTAGAAATTCCACAGCTCAAAGCCAAAGGGATTGTTATAGCGTAATAATAGCGTAGAATAACAATAATTCTTTTTAGAATTAGTTTTCATTCAAATATTAGCTCTTCAGCGCAATCAAACTTTTCCCGGTCATTTCAACGGGGCTTTGAAGGCCCATGCGTTCTAAGATTGTTGGCGCAACATCAGCCAATATTCCGTCTGCAATACCAATTGAAGGTTCATCCGTCACTAAAACGACAGGCACTGGGTTCAAGCTATGTGCGGTATTTGGGCTGCCATCTGGGTTGATGGCGAAGTCAGCATTTCCGTGGTCTGCAATGACTAAAAATTCATAGCCCAATTGCTTTCCGCACTCCACCACTCTTTGCAATTGTTGATCAACCGTTTCGACGGCTTTAATGATCGCTGAAAATACGCCTGTGTGGCCCACCATATCTGGATTGGCAAAATTGAGGCAAATAAAATCGGGTTGCTGATGCTCCATGTGTTGTGTGATAGCCGACCCAACTTCAACGGCACTCATTTCAGGCTGAAGGTCGTAGGTGGCTACTTTTGGAGAGGCAATTAATAGGCGATCTTCACCTTCAAAGTTTGCTTCACGGCCACCACTAAAAAAGAAAGTGACATGCGGGTATTTTTCAGTTTCTGCGATTCTAACTTGTGTTTTGCCTGCTTTAGATAGCACTTCGCCAAGGGTCATTTCAAGGTTGTCTTTGTCAAAGATGACGCGGATATTTTTAAAGCTCGCATCGTAGTTGGTCATGGTACAAAAATGCAATTCAAGCGGATGCATATTGTGTTCATGGAAAACCTCTTGGGTCAGTGCCACAGTCAATTCACGTGGACGGTCTGTTCTAAAATTAAAGAAAATGACCGCATCGCCATTTTCAATGGTTCCATTCGGATCTATCAGTTGTGGCAAGATGAATTCATCGGTAATATCTGCCCCGTATGATGCTTCTAAAGCAGCGCTTGCGCTTTTTGCAGGTGCTCCTTGCCCGTTTACCATTAAATGATAAGCCTTGGCTACGCGCTCCCAGCGTTTGTCGCGGTCCATGGCATAGTACCTACCGATGAGCGTAGCGATTTTCCCGTTTTGGTTAAGCAAATGCGCTTCTAGTTTTTGAAGGTAGGCCAAACCGCTTTTGGGGTCGCAGTCACGGCCATCAGTAATGGCATGAATAAAATATTTGTCAAGTCCAAAATCTTGGGCCATGCTACAGAGCGTATGCAAGTGTGCTTGGCTGCTATGCACGCCACCTTCCGAAACCAAACCCACAAAGTGGACTTTTTTATTGGCGTTTTTGGCATAAAGAAAGGCGTCTAGAATGGTTTTGTCTTGCTGAAATTCGCCATCTCGGATACTCTTGTTGATGCGGGTGAGTTCTTGATAAACGATGCGTCCGGCACCAATATTCAAATGGCCAACCTCAGAATTTCCCATTTGTCCGTCCGGCAAGCCAACATCTTCACCTGAGGTAAGTAAAGTCGCATGTGGATATGAAGCCATTAAGCTATCCATGTACGGCGTATGAGCTTGGAATATGGCATCTGAAGGGCCGTGGTCACCTAAGCCCCAGCCATCGAGAATGATGAGTCCGAGTTTTTTATTCATAAGGCAAAATTACCTCAAAAACACATCCCTTAGGTTGATTTTCTTGGCAACGGACTTGCCCATTGTGTAAACGCACCAATTCAGCAACTAAATACAAGCCAAGGCCGCTACCTGAAGCCTTGCGTGTATCTTCATTTCCAATGCGATAGAATTTTTCGAATATGTGGAGTCTTTCTTGTGGAGCGATTCCTGGACCTTCGTCACTGACTGTAATGGTGACAAATTTGTCTAGCGCAACTGCCTTAATATCAATTTGTTGATCTGAACCACCATATTTAACCGCATTTTCAATGAGGTTGATAAAGATGGTCTCGAGCATATTTGGGTCAGCTTTAAGTGCTAACGATTGCGGTAAAGCTGCTATAAAAAGGAGGTCTTTGTATCTTTTTTGATAACGATCAGTCAATTGCTGCAGAAATTCTAGAAGATTGATGTTTTCTTTGCGCAATTCAAACGCTTTGTTTTCGGCCCGTGAGGTATTGAGGATATTCTCAATCAATTGCACCAAGCGTTCGTTTTCGCTCAGGGCCCCATCAATAATTTGTTCTTTTTTTGCGTCTGTAAGGTTGTGCTTTTGCAGCGTTTGTAAATAAAGTTTAAGCGCAGCTAACGGAGTTTTCAGTTCATGCGTGACCGTCAGCAAAAAGTTATTTTGTCGCTTTTGCAACTCAAATTCACGCGTAATGGATTTACGAATGCGGTAAATCCCAAAAATCAAAATGATTAAAAAGACGGCACCTTCACCAATGACCATTCCGATGCGCTTTGCCAATTTGGCGTCTTCCTGTGGAATATAAGCGCTGAGTTGAATCAGGTGATAGCCCCACCATGCAAATTGTAATACAACATATGCCCCTAGAAAGTAAAGCCAGAAAGTGGGTCTTGGTTTTTGAAGCATAAACGCTACCTCTTATTTTTCTTGAAAATACTACCCACCTCACGACCAATTTTCTGAATTGTTTCAACACCGGCTACTAATGGCGCAGTATTGATGTCATCATAATTAGAGAAAGTAGGATCCGTAGCATTTGTACCCGGGTAAAGTAATAGATAGTCGTTTTGTTCAAAAGCAACCTCCATACCTTGAATGAGTAAGTCCATTTGGAGGTCATAAGATACTGTTCCTGGCCTACATGCAACGACTACGACAAAGTCAGTACTCCTTTTTTGATAGCTGGGATAAAATTCATCAACGGCGTTTAATTCTTGAAAGCGAAGTTCAGCTTCCATTTTATTGGCTGAGGCAACCTTTTCTAGACGGTCATAGGTTGTCTGACTGCCAAAATGTAAGATAGGTATATTTAATTCTTTCCCGAGTCTTAGAATGCGTTCTGACCATAACAGAAAAGTAGGCTCTAGCTCAGCTAATAAAGGTGCAACTAAAACAATGCGTTCATAGGAAACACTTGGCTTGCTCAAAGAGCTAAAAAACACGGTTTTTTCACAAGTAGTCAGCAGATGATCGCGGTCATCGCCAACCAATCGCTTAATGATATTGATACTCGATGAATCATTAACAAGAACAATGTCCGCAACTAATTCTTTAGAAACCCTAGAAATTCCCGAAGATAAATTATGATCAATGGTGGCAATGGTATTCAATTTGGCCTCTTGCCCAGAATAGTGTTTGACGATATCTTCTAAGGACTTTCTTGATTTTCGAATCATGCGTTCCGCATTTTCATTATCCGGGTAAACACTTACAACAGAGATGGGATTAATGACTTGTGGGTCGGTGATCAGTAAGGCAAAATCGAGTAAGCGCTCATTTCCTTTGAGCTCATTCATATACACCATCAGGTGTTTATTGCGCAGGCGCATCTCGTTGTCTTCTAATTCACTATTTTCGGATAAGTTGAGGAGTAATTTTTTCCCTGTATTTTCGGTCACAAATGAGGAGGTCATACAGGTAAATAAAATCAGAAGAACCGTTCCGTTGACAATATTGATGTTAAGAATGCCATTCCCGTCGTCATAGCCCACCATAATGATCGCTAGTGTTGCTGCTGCGTGTGCGGTACTTAAGCCAAAAACGAGTTGTCTTTCAATACTTGAAAGTTTAAAAACAAGTTGGGTTGCATAGGCTGCTAACCATTTTGAAAAAATCGCAAATGTGGTCAAGACCCCAGCAATAATCAATGGCCAAGTACCCTGGAAAAATGCACGGTAATCTACAACCATGCCCACAAAAATCAAGAAAAAGGGGATGAACAATGAATTGCCAATGAAATCGATCCGATTCATTAAAGTTGAGTTGTGAGGAATCAGCTTATTCAAAACTAATCCCGCAACGAATGCTCCGATTATATGTTCTACACCCGCTACTTCAGCTAAAAATGCAGCAAAGAATACGACAGAAAGCACAAAAATATATTGAGAAGTTTTCTCACTATCGAGCTTACTGAAGAACCATCTAGCAATTCTCGGAATCACAAAGAACATGATCAACGAGAAAGTAGTCAGAGAGGTCAATAACCTGAACCAGAAGCCAAAATCAAGTTCGCCTTTATTGGCGCTAGAAATGATTGCCAAAATGATCAAAACTGCGGTATCAGTTAAAATAGTCCCACCTACAGTTATTGCCACTGCGCGATGCTTAGTGAGCCCGTATTTACTGATAATAGGGTAAGCTACTAAAGTATGCGTAGAAAACATACTCGCCGTTAAAAGTGCTGCCATAGGCTCTAGGTGTAGCACCTCTGTACAAAGCGGATAACCTAGTGTTAATGGAATGATAAAGGTAAAAGCACCGAACCCTAAACTCTTTTGAAAATATCTTCTGAACTGCCTTAAATCGAGTTCGAGGCCAGCCATGAACATGATATATAAAAGCCCAATAGTCGAGAATAACTTAATACTACCTTCGGCTTCCATTGCTCTAGTACCAATTAAGCCAAGACCGTGTGGGCCAATGAGCACACCTGATAAAATAAGGCCAATAATGCCAGGAATTTTTACTTTGCGCAGCACAATAGGTGAGAGCAAAATAATAAACAGTAATATGGAAAAAACCAACACCGGATTTTTCAGCGGAAGCTGAAACTCGTGAATCAGGTGTTGGAAAAAGTAACGCATTTGCTTAACGCTGCATATTCAGTCCAGAGCCAGTACCCGGAGTAAGGGCATTGACATCGAGGTTTTGTTCAGATGGTAGCGCTGGTGTAGTTGCTACAACTGGTGCTTTAATGAGCCCGTGGTGTTCAGCTAAAGCGCCCATGTAGCTTTTTAAATTACCAAGCATGCTGCCATAAGGCCCAGCGTTTCCATAACTATCTGACATTTCACCATTTTCAGCTGCTAATTGATCAAGGCCAGTATAGATACCAGGAAGTACTTGCTTATAAACACGTTGCACAGTTTGCTCAAGCGCATTTGTAAATGGTGTTTTTGGTAGTTTGCCGTTTTGATTCAGTGCAGTGGTGCGCATCTTTAAAAGCGCATCAACGACCGCAATGAGGTCTTCGGCGTTATCAGCATCTCCGGCTTTGTCAACAGGAGAATGCTCAAAGTAAGCAATGATACTGTTGTAGTTGTCAAGTAGCTTCATCCCCAATGCTTCGGCTTTTTTCTTATTTCCCAATAAGTAATAAAGCTGCACATATTCATGTAAAATGCCGGCATTAAGCGGTCTGATGGTTTGACCTTGATACATGATTTGGTTATGTTCTTTATTGAAGTTCAAGGAATTGAAAATATCAACAGGGTTGATATCGCCGTAGTCCATGACGGTTTCTTCAGGCATGAGCTCCATGGCCCTGTCTAGTACTTTTGTCGCCTCTTTTTTGCGACCTAAAGTATAGAGTTGTTCTGCGAGCAACAAGAAGTTGGCGCGGTACTGAATGGTATGTCTGCGCGCATAGTAATCAGTCAAGACACCAGCAGTCATGTTGCCATAGATGTAAGTATTGAGCATGTTTTTCTCCATGGCGTTGACATCCATGAGGGCTGGCTCTTGCTTGACAGGTGTAAGCGCATAAGCCATCCCGACTTGCTTGATGAAACCGGCGCTCAGTAAAGCAATGGCAAAAGAAGAGCCGCGGTTACTTGAGAAATAAATGCCTCGCTCCCAATTGTTATTGGCCACGACATCCATCATCATGACTTCTTCTCTGGTGAGCGCTTGATCGCGTTCAGGGTCGAATTCAAACTCAATTTCGTTGCTGATATTGCTTGCTTTTACCTTAGGGTCAAGCACACCTGAAGTGATGGCATTTTTGCGGTCTACTTTGAGCGCAAAACGCGTTGACGGGAAGAAACTGAATTTGTTTTGTTCGTCAATGATCATGTTGGCGTCATCGCGGACAAAAGCCATTGCGTCGGTAAAGTCTACTGTTGCCCAGATGCGCTCGAACTGATTGAGGAGGTCTTGCAGTTCTTGCCCTGAGTTATTTTTAAACTCGACTTGTCCGTTGCGCGCACCTTCGAAAAGTTTGAATACGTTTTGATACTTTTCTATGGTTGCTTTGACCATATCAGAAGAGTCAGTCTTGGCAATCTGCATTTTAAGCGTTTCCATTTCTGGACTTTTGGCTACCACATCAGCAAAAATACCAAGGGCCTGTTGATCAAAGTAGGCGGCAGCTTGACGAGCCTCAGCTGGGTTGTGCTCCAAACGTAGGTTGAGTACTTTTCTAATGACTTCCTCTGAAGGATTCTGAGAGAACAATTGCAACAAAGGCATGAAGTAAACCTGGTCCGTATTACCCGCATACATCAAAATTTGGTCCTCGCGGAATTTGATTGGTAGCGGATCAGACTCATAGGTCTTGAGTTTCATTTGGTTGGTATACCAGTCAGTACCCATCAGTGAAAGGTTACATACACGGACATCTGTGCGTTCGCCTTCCACTTCTTGTAAATACCATAGTGGGAAAGTATCGTTGTCTCCGTTTGTGAAGAGAATTCCGTTTTTACCACAAGATGCTAAGTAATTGTGTGCTAAATCGCGGGCAGTTGTTTTGCCGCTGCGGTCGTGGTCATCCCAGCCTTGTGCACCCATAATTATAGGAACAACAAGACCTAGTGCGGCTGCAAAAGCGGCGCGCGTTTGAGCGGTTGGGACAAACTTCTTGAGCATGTCAAAAACAGCATAGACACCAATGCCTATCCAAAGCGCAAAGAAGTAGAATGATCCAGAGTAAGCGTAGTCACGCTCGCGTGGCTCATAAGGTTTTTGATTGAGGTACACAACGATAGCCAATCCTGTAAATAAGAAGGCTAGGGTCACGATAAAAGCATCTTTTGGCATGCGGCGGTAATGGAATACCAAACCAATGATGGCCAAAATAAGTGGCAAGAAGAAGAACTTGTTGTGGGCTGTATTTTCAGTAGTGTAATACGGTGCGTGTTCTTGACTACCTAGACGCGCTTCGTCGAGGAAGGAAATACCGGAAATCCAGTTCCCGTGCATGTTGTCGCCGTGACCTTGGATGTCGTTTTGGCGACCTGCAAAGTTCCACATAAAGTAGCGGACATACATCCAGTTTACTTGATAACGTAGGAAGTAAGTGAGGTTTTCGCCAAAAGTAGGAAGGCGCTTGCCGTCGCGGCCAATTTCTGTGCTGGCGCCATCGTTTTCGTTGTAACCCGACCATTTGGCGTAGAGCTGCTTATGCAAGCCCGCTGAGGCGCCTTCACCGTTGTACATACGAGGGAAGAAAGTAGTCTGGGAATAGGTTGGCACTGCTCCTGTGCGGATACTCGCATTACTTTCATAATACTTCTCCTCGATACTGTATGCACCTTTGTTGGCTCTGATCCAGGCTTCTGCATCTGCTTCTTTGGTAAATGCCTTGACCTCTACATCGTTTTCAAGCACCACAAATCTGCGGATGTAATATGCAGAAAGATCCTTCCATGCCGAACGATCCAAAATTTTTGGACCTTCTTCGGTCATTTCTTCACCGTTGCGGAATGAATTCCAGTGCGGCCCAAACAAGATTGGTGCCGAACCGTATTGCTCACGCTTGAGATAGGAGTGAAGCGTGACTAAGTTTTCAGGGTCGTTTTCGTCTAGTGGTGTATTTGCGTTAGAACGGATGACAATCACTGCAAATGAGCCATAGCCAATCAAGAGCATCACAAGGCCCATTGCTGCATTATAAAGCACGGTTTTGCTTGTTTTGTAAGCGTAGCGCACGACATAAAGGCAAGCCGCAATCAATAATACAAAGAAGAAAATAGTACCACTATAAAAAGGCAAACCGAGGCTATTGACAAAAGCAACTTCAAAATTAGAAGCCATGGCAATACTTCCAGGAATGACACCTTCTTGAATAAAGCCAAGTGTAATAATAGAGAGCACCCCCGTGATGAGTAATCCTTTCACTGAAACTTCTTCATGCGTGCGGAAGTATAGCATATAGCCAATTGCTGGCACCACAAGAATACCAAGTAGGTGGACTCCAATAGCAAGTCCTAACAAGAAAAAGATCAACAACAACCAGCGGTTCGGACGCAACTCAGTAAGGCGCCCACCATGCTGCGCTTCCTCCATCTCTTCGTCCCATTTCAAAATGGCCCAAAAGATAACAGCTGTGAAGAGAGATGCCATCGCATAAACCTCTCCTTCCACGGCTGAAAACCAAAACGAATCAGAGAAAGTATAGGCCAAAGCACCAATGCTAGCAGCAGAAAAAATAGCAAATTGATTGCCGCCAGTAAGGGTTTCGCCTTGTTTGAGTACAATTTTTTTGATGAGTAGCGTGAGTGACCAAAACATGAAAAGAATAGTCAGGGAGCTCGAAATAGCAGAAAGCGCATTGATATAAACCGCTACATTTTCAGGAGCAGCAAAAAATGAGAACAAACGTCCGAGTACCATGAAAAGCGGTGCACCCGGTGGGTGACCAACCTCTAGTTTATAGGCAGCAGTGATGTATTCACCACAGTCCCAGAGACTTGCCGTTGGTTCGATAGTCATGAGGTAAACCGCCGAGGCAATTGCAAAAATAAACCAGCCAAGGTAATTGTTCCATTTTGAGTAAGTCATGAGCTCAGTTTGAAGTGTTTAAGTATTGCGAATTTAAGAATAATC
>CAYPVA010000067.1:0-9627 GCA_964414045.1 uncultured Lishizhenia sp.
AATTATTTAGGAATTCTAAAACTTTTTCTGCGTAGTCGTTGTATTTCTCAGAGATTGGCAATACAATAAATTGCTCGGTAGACAACCATAAAGGGAAGTCGCCGGCGCAATGCTCGAGCAAAACAGCTACGAATCTTTCCATTGAGCCAAACGGCGCACGGTGGATCATCACCGGCCTGTGCTTTTGGTTATCAGCACCAATATACTCTAACTCAAAGCGCTCTGGGAGGTTGTAATCTACTTGAATGGTTCCTAATTGCCATTCACGCCCCAATGCATCTTGAACCATGAAGTCGAGCTTGGGACCATAGAAAGCAGCTTCTCCGTATTCCACAACGGTTGGAAGGTCTTTTTCAGCCGCAGCATCGATGATCGCTTGCTCGGCTTTTTGCCAGTTTTCATCTGAACCGATGTATTTGGCGCGGTTTTCTTTGTCACGGAGTGAGATTTGCGCCTTGAAGTTTTCAAATTTCAATGTCTTGAGTACGTAAAGAACGATGTCGATGACATTTTTGAATTCTTCTTTGACTTGTTCTTGGGTGCAGAAAATATGGGCGTCGTCTTGGGTAAAACCACGAACCCGCGTAAGACCGTGAAGCTCACCAGATTGTTCGTAGCGATACACGGTTCCGAATTCAGCAAAACGCGCCGGTAAGTCTTTGTAAGATCTAGGCTTGCTCTTGAAAATTTCGCAGTGGTGCGGGCAGTTCATGGGCTTAAGGTAGAATTCTTCGTTGGGGTCTGGTGTACGGATGGGCTGAAATGAATCGGCGCCATATTTTTCGTAGTGTCCGGAAGTTACGTAGAGTTCTTTGTTGCCGATGTGTGGTGTAATGACTTGCTGATAGCCCGCTTTACGCTGTGCTTTTTTCAAGAAGTTTTCGAGGCGCTCGCGCAAGGCTGCACCTTTTGGCAACCATAGTGGCAAGCCTTGCCCCACCTTTTGACTAAACGTAAAGAGCTCGAGTTCTTTGCCTAACTTGCGGTGATCGCGGCGCTTGGCTTCTTCGACGCGCTCGAGGTATTCAGTCAGTTCGGCTTGTTTTGGGAAGGTAATACCATAGATACGTGTTAGCTGCTTGTTTTTTTCATCGCCGCGCCAATAGGCACCAGCAATTGCGGTGAGCTTAACAGCTTTGATGAAGCCGGTATCTGGAATGTGTGGGCCACGACAGAGGTCAGTGAAGTTACCTTGCGTGTAAAAAGTTATGGTGCCATCTTGAAGCTCAGAAAGCAATTCTAGCTTGTATGGATCTTGCTTTTCTTCAAAGTAAGCGATGGCTTCAGCTTTGGATATTTCTTGGCGAATGAAAGGGTTTTTCTGGCGCGCTAACTCTTTCATTTTTTCTTCGATTTTCTCGAGATCTTTTTCAGAGATACTGTGATCCATGAGGTCTACATCGTAGTAAAACCCATTGGTTACAGGCGGGCCTATCGCCAATTTGATGCCTGGGTAATAAAACTCAAGCGCCTCGGCCATAAGGTGTGCCGAAGAGTGCCACATGGTAGACTTTCCTTCGAGGTCATTCCAGGTAAGTAGTTGTAGGCTACAAGACGAGTGCAAGGGTAAAGTTGCGTCTTGAATAGCATCGTTTACTTTGGCAGCAAGTACATTCCTTGCCAAACCTTCAGAAATGGATTGAGCGATTTGTAGTGCAGTTGTTCCGGCGTCATACTTACGAACGTTGCCATCCGGAAAAGAAACTTCAATGGTCATAAAATGTAAAAATTGAACTGCAAAGATACGCAGAAACAACGGAATGAGAAAGCTTTGTTGTGTTCGGAATTGCGATATTGTAAGACTATTTACGGAGTTGTAGTGCTTTTTGTAGGTCTTCTTGAATGGAACGAAGCCCTGCACCTATACTTGCATGATCAAGTTGCACATCTGGGAGCTCACGGGAGATGTAGGAAACAAAACGCCAAATTTCGAGAACCTCAGAAACATGGACGTCGTAGGGCGAATATAAAGGATTAGTTGAGGCTAACGTGAATGACTGCTTGTCTTTGAGGTAATTATGTAAATATTTAAATACAATTCCATCGTCTTTGGTAACCACCACACAAGGAACGGCAGATGGTAAACCTAGCCAATCTTGTACAAATTCACCTACGACGTAGGAACCATGTACCACTGGCGGCATGGAGTCACCGGCAATTGGGAAAGCCCTGTATTTGCGGTCTTTGGAAAGAAATGGAAGCCGAAGTGTAGGTAATTCTTGCAGGTAGCTAGGGTCTGCATAACCAGCGGTGTATCCAGCTCTTACTTTTTCAGGGATCAGCTCAATTGTATCTTCGTTGTCTTCATTGACAACAGCAGTAAGCACCCTTAAATTTTGACCACTTGCCCCTTGTTTCCAAGCGCCGCACAAAGCATCGTAATCAGCGTTTGATAATTTAGATAAGTCAGTGGTAAGCAAGGATTCAAGCGGCAGCTTTTCTTCTTGAGCGAGATAAAGTAAGGTTTCTAAGTTTGGCTGCGCCACCTCATTTTCGTAACCACTGTAGGTAGAACGATTGAGCTTGAGTTTTTGAGCCATTTCTTCTTGAGAAAGACCTTTCCTTTTACGGATGTTTTTGAGATTCTGAGCGATAAACATAGACAACTAACTTTGCATCAAATATAGCAATATATTTAATATCTCATCAAGTAGTTGCTTAATATTTCGTCAAGTAATTTTTATTGAAAACAAGAACATCAAAAAATAGTGCTTATTGCGCCTCAAATCTATATTTGATATAGCCTTTAGCCGTTGATCCCCCGTCCGTAAACCGCGACATCTTTGCGTATTTCAAGGCTTGTTCTATCATGCAGGGGCTGGCATTTGAACTTTTGCCTGCAATATATTGCGCAGTAGCTACCCGACCCGCATTCGTCACTTCAATTTCAATATGGACCGTTCCTGCAGCGTTGAATCCACAGGTATAACCCGGATTTCGTACATACCAAGTATTGTGATCATAGGCCGAACGGCCGGCAACACTGAAATCAACCATTACGGCACCGGCATACTGATTGGAACTCGCGCTGGCAGCGTTAGACTGTGACGGACTTACCTGTCCTTGCTGTCTGAGTTGCTGAATTCGAGCTTGGCTCTGTTGTCTGATTTGTGCTCTGGCTGCCTCCCCACCGGTCTCGGCAAACACTTGGGCCTCATAATCTTTAGCACTTTGTTCGGGATTGGATTGCCCCTGCCCCGCCACTTGCGTTGACCAATCTTGTTCGGATGACGGTCGTGTATCGTTCATATCACGTGCGATGCTGCGCAGCTCTTGGGCTTGCTGAACGTTCATTTCTTCGCGTAATTCTTGCTTTTCTTGTTCATCCAGTTGCTCTAGTTGCACTTCATAGAGTTCTTCCCCTTGAATGAGGTCTTCCTTTACTACCGTAGAGAGCTCCAAATAAATAAAAACACCCATGTATACACTTGCGACAACCACCAGTGCTCTCAGATAATGTTCAGATTTTATTTGCCAACTCATGGTAATCTTTCTATCAAACGATTTTCTTTTTCGAGGAAGTAAGTAAGTTTTCCTTCTTGAACTAACAATAACGTTTCGGTATCAAAACGCGAAATGCGCTGATATTTGGTTTCGAGGACTTGTTTTCCTGAGAGTGTCAACAAACCATCTTTACCCGCATTTGAAACAAGTAAGTAGGTTTTCTCAAAGGGCTTTATTCCTTCATAGGCTATGGGGATGGTAAAGCCTTTGTTGAGTTCAAAAATTCCCAACAAGCCATTTTGCTCGATCAGATAACCTAGGCCGGAAAGGTACCGAATTGAAGCGTAGTCAAAGTTTAAAATCGTTTTGCCTGTGATGTCAATAAGGCCGAACTTTCCTTTTTTCTTGGCTATGGCGAGCGTTTCTTGAAATGGTAAAATGTCTTCAAAGGTAGCCGCTACGATTTCTTTGCCATTCATTTTCAAACCCTTTTTGCCATTTTTGATAAAAATAACAGGCAAATTAGGATCCGGGATAACTGCATTAGGCACCTCGGGTGTAACTTTTTGACTTGCTAAATATTGCTCAATTTCTTCATAAACCATTGGCTGCGCATTGAAAAGTACACCGTCTGCCCACGACAAATAATACCCCAAGCTATCTTCCAATAGTAAAGCGCCATTCTCTAACCTTTGAATGTCCTTGTATTGAAGTGGCACCACAAGCTTACCTAAATGATTTAATACACCGTAGAACTGACTTTTTTTTGCGATAAAAGTACGTTGTTGTGGGTCAAAAATTTCATCGTATTCAAAAGGTGTTAACATTTCATTTTTTTTATTGATGAGCCCCATTTTACCATTGCTGGCCACTATAGCAGCTCCGTCGTAAAACGCACTTGCTTCATCGTACAAACATTGAATAATCAACCTTCCGTCCTGATTGATATAACCATACTTCCCTCCTTCTATCCAAGGATAGAGCACCGTCAACAACAATGCGCCATCCTTCTCCAAAACGGCAAGATCTGGATAATCAGGATAGTCTTTTTTGAAAGATGCCAAACGTTCGACGCTGTATTCCTGCATGTAAAGCTTGTAGACTTCCTTCCAAGCTTCTGTAGTGTAAGGTGAATTTGGGTAAACGCGCACGAAATGCGTATATGCCGCTAGCGTTCCGGCTGTATTAAAAAGTTGATAGAGTCGTTGCCAGGCCTGATTGACATAACGCTGATTGGGATTCATCAAAATGAATTGTGCCAAAACATTTTCATTGTTTTCTGCAGTCTGTTCTTGATAATAGAGTTCTTCATATTTCAATTGAGCTTCCGTAACTTGTAGGGCTTCAGGATAGGTGTTTATAAACGCTAAAAAACCAATGGAATTATTTTGAAGTAACGCCTGCTCGAAAGCCAAAGAATCCCTGAGAACAGTAGCTCTTAAAAAAACATCTTCCACACCTTCGTAACGCTTTCGAACCCTTTCAAACGAAGCGATAGCAGCTTCTGCTTGTACTGCTTTTAACTCTTTGTTTGCCAAATATATGAATTGATGAGCAAGCGTTGAATCCGTGAAATCGAGCAGTAACGCTAGTTTTTCCTTTTCTTTTTGAGTGGCAACCTCTAAATATTGGGTAGCTTTCAAAAAATAATGATAGGCACTATCTGCATTCAGGGTGTAGTTGGAAAGATAGTAGTTGAGTAAACCAAAAGAGGCCGCAGCCGGATGCTTTTCTATGGAGCGCTGTAATAATTGATAACTGGTACCAAAATTACTTTGATCAAGTTCTTGCATGGCCTTGACCACATTTTTTTGGGACCAAGAAGACCAATAAAAACAGCAGATGAAAAACAAGAAAGCTAAAATCCTCATATCAAGGTTTCTTTGAGATCTTGCGGAATTTCACACACTGGTATAGGTTGCATTTTGTGCTGATTGGCTTGATTCAAGCGTGTATAAATTGTCAGCACCTCTTTTTGACGTTCGGTAATTGTGGCTTGATTGCCGTTGAATTGCATGGCCCACTCTAGCTCTGGGTAAGTAGCGCCAATTTGATCTTCATCAGAGCGGCCATCTTCCCAAAGTCCATCTGTTGGCTTTGCCTCAAGGATGGATTGAACCACGTGCAGCTCTTTTGCTAATTTGAATACTTCGGTTTTGTATAAATCAGCTATCGGGCTAATATCTACACCGCCGTCTCCGTATTTGGTATAAAAACCAACACCGAAATCTTCTACTTTATTACCTGTTCCGGCCACCAAACAACCGTTGGCTTGTGCTATGGCATAAAGTGTGGTCATGCGCAATCTTGCGCGTGTGTTTGCCAAAGCAAGGTGTTGTAAAGTCGGATCCAAGCCGAGTGCAGCCTCGAGCACATTGAAACTTGGTGTGAGGTCAATTTCTTGCAGCAGCACATTTGTATGCGCTTTTTTTAAAACCTCCATTTGCTCAAGCGCTCTATCTAATTCTGCCCTCGTTTGCCTAATCGGCATGTTGACCAAAATAGTTTTTGCGCCAGTGAGTGCACACAAAGATGCCGTCAGTGCTGAATCGATACCACCTGACACACCAACTACAAATCCTTGCGCATGCGCTTTGATTTGATATGCTTTTAACCAGTTTGTGATATGTGCGGCAACAGTATGCATTTTAAAATAATAAAGTGAATTTTACATTGGCCTGATTCATCATTGCTTGATTGCGAAAATAGGTTGGCACCCCTGCATCGTTGGCAGTAAATAAAGTATAATTCTGCTCCTTAGATGTCAGGTGCAAAGGCATAAAGCCATACTGATAACCCAATTCAACAAGTAAACAAGTTGAACCAGAAAAATTCCATTCAGTACCTAAATTGATGAACAAACCTGCATTGTAGAAAAACAAATCTTTTTTGGCGATCATGCCCGTATTTTCTTGAAAATCGCCAATTTCTGAAGTGCTATTGGAAGAAAATCCGATGTCATCTACGGTATTGGAAAGCAAGAACCTATTTTGTAGACCAAACTTGACAACGCCACGATAGTCTCCGATGAAATCCGTTCTAAAAGCCATTCCGATAGGCAAGCCCAAATAAAGCGGTTTGTAGGTGCGCTCGGTGAGGCGGTAATATTTATCAGCAGCGATTGTCTCGTTTTTGATTTTTATGTTTTGGTCAGTGTAGCGATAAAACACATCTTGTCCGGTGACCTTGTAATTGAAGCGTTCTAAATTGAACTCGACGCCACCTAAAAAAGCTATGTTCTGAGATTCTTTGGTCGCTTTGATGAAATTGACACCTACTGACGTACTGAGGCCCGGTTGTGCCTCAAGCAAAGAGGTCCCCATCTTGAGAAAATTAAAACCAACCGCACCGGTGATGCCACCTTGCAGCTTTTTTTCAGCAACTGCTTGCCCGAAAGATTGGTGAGTGATGGCTCCGATCAGGAAGCAAAAAAACAGGTGTTGCAGCTGTATTGATTTCATGTTGTCTGATTAATGTTAATTTTGAACAAAAATAATAATATTCATGAAACGAGGCCTTGGTCTACTTGCTTTACTCTGCTTAGTTTTTGCCTGCCAGCAAGACCCCTACAAGGTCAATATCGAGCAGCTCCCAAATGAGTTAACAGCACTCAACCTAGATTCCGCATTACGCGCCCAACCTCAGCAAAAACTAAGCCAATATGTAGGCAAACTACACCAGCAAGATTTTGATGCCATCGAGTTTTGCTTGCCCTATGCGTTGCAAATTCCACTGAAACCTGATTCATCGTTAAAAAATGCCTTTAAACAAAGTATTAACAACCCTTTTAACGCACAAGTATTTACTGCCCTTGACACCATGAAACAATGGCGTCAGCAAGTACATCTTGAAATCAGCAATGCCTTCAAAAGATTGGAAGTTTTAGCTCCTGGTCTTGCCCGCCCAAAACAACTTTATTTCGCTTACACCCAGTTTGCTGCCAGCGCATATTGCTCCAAACAAACGATCGTGATTGGGCAAGAACGCTATTTGGGGCCGCAGCATCCCGTGATTCAAATGCTACCCGAACAACAATTTTACCGCTGGATTAAAAATGGTTTGGCGCCCAAATACGCCTCGACTGATGCCATATTAGTTTGGCTCAGCACTCAATTGATCAAAGAAACAGACGACAACTTCGCAAGTGAAATGATCCGCTGGGGTAAACTATTGGTCATTCTGGATATTTTGCTTCCTGAACAAAGTATAGCGACTAAATTAAGATACGAACCCAAAGCCTACGAATGGGCAGTAGCTTCAGAATCTAAATTCTGGGAATACCTAGTGGAGCAACAATTATTGTTCAAGACAGACCAAGAACTCAATATGAATTTATTAAACGAAGGCCCCTACTCGATTGGTTTACCGCAAGAAAGCCCTGACCGTATGGGACGTTTTCTAGGTTACCAAATTGTCAAACAATACCTAGATGCGCAACAACCAAGCATTCAAGAATTGATCAACACGCCGTATAACCGAATTTTACAAAAATATCAAGTACCAAAATGAGCGAGCAAATTTCAAAAACTTCAGAAATCAGTATTCAAGTAGGGCTTAATGAAAATTTATTGCCTTTGCGTATGTTGTGGTCGGCAAGTGATGGCCAAATCAAAGACGCAGAAGCGGCTGCATTTTTACTTTCAATCTGGGATCCAAAGGAAAAAAACACCATGAAAATTGACCTCTGGACCAAAGACATGACCATAGAGGAAATGAAACAGTTTTTTCACCAGACCCTACTCACATTAGCCGATACTTTTGAAAAAGCAACTGGCGAACACCTCATCTCTGAAGACCTCAGAGATTACTGCTATCATTTTGCAGACAAAATGAATATACTGCCAGAATAATGAAGACCATTCTTCAAAAAATGGCAACTGAATATGCCCAAACCATTCAATATTTTCTAAAAACAGAAAATGGAAATACTGGGCTCAATGCATCCATTGGTAAGGAGCTCACGCTGCGTTTCACTGGCCAAATTTTCTGTAGTGAATGCCATAAAAAAATCAACAAAACTTTTGGCGAGGGCTTTTGCTTCAATTGTTTTTCAACAGCCGGTGCAGCAAGCCCTTGCATTATCAGACCTGAACTTTGCCAAGCGCATCTCGGACTAGGCCGTGACCCTGAATTCGAACAACGCAATCACAATCAACCGCATCTCGTCTATTTAGCGCTCACGCAACAGATCAAGGTTGGGATTACCCGCAAGACACAAATGCCAACGCGCTGGATTGATCAAGGCGCCAATGCCGCGATTATCCTGGCAGAGACCCCCAATAGGTATTTGGCAGGAGTCATTGAAGTGGCTCTTAAGGATCATTTTACCGATAAAACCAATTGGCAGCAAATGTTGCGCAATGCCCCAGCGCGCGCTGATTTAGACCTCAGTGCCGAAAAATGGGAACTAGAAGAACTACTGCCTCAAGACCTCACGCAATACTGGACCGATGACGACGAAATTTGGCATTTCAATTATCCAGTCATACAATACCCTGAAAAAGTACAAGCACTCTCCCTCGATAAAACACCTGAAATCAGCGGAATTTTAACCGGTATCAGGGGGCAATATTTGTATTTTGATCAAACAAATGTGCTTAACTTGCGCAAGCACACAGGCTACGAAACAATATGGCAACTTTAATTCGCAATATTCTAGACCTTTTCTACCCTTTGTTTCGTCGATTTTTTGACAAACAAACGTATTATTATGCGGCTTGCGGTGGCGGAAATTTAGTTTTAAGTTGGTTGCTTTTTTTTGTTTTTTATCAATACCTATTTGCCAAAAGAATTTTTCAGTTTGACGTAGCCAACCTGCACTACATCATTTCGGCCTACACCCTGAGCTCGATGCTATGTTTTATTTTGGCTTTTTTACTCGGTTTTTACCTCAACAAATTTGTAGTGTTCACACAGAGCAACTTAGGCGCAGCAACCCAATTTGTACGCTACAGCATGAGCGCTGTATTGACATGGATTGGCAATTATTTGCTGCTGAAAACTTTTATTGAAGGTTTAGGGTTCTTCCCTTCAATCGCGAACATACTATCTAGTGCTGCTATGGTAGTGGTTGCCTATTTAATTCAGCGCAATTTCACCTTTAAATAAAGCAACAGCAGGCCTGAACGTTATTGACAAATAAGGGTGTCGATCCAGGGCGAGTATGCCGCCCAAATACCCAAA
>CAYPVA010000068.1:0-9589 GCA_964414045.1 uncultured Lishizhenia sp.
ATTTAGGTTTGAAAAGAATTTCGAGTTGTCATCCGAGAGGTGGCTTTGGATATGATCCTGTGCCTAAACGCGATCCGGAAGCGAAGAACGTTGCTGCAGCACCCGATAACAATGCAGATAATTGTCAAAATCATACGCACTAGCTAGCCTTTCCGTTGCATCATAGGTAACCTCTTGTTCATATGGGTTTTCTAGGTAATTGAACCATTGATAAATCAGTTCAACACTTTCACTGCGTTGAGAAGGGAAATCCGAGGCTTTTACAGAACAGTAAAAATGTAGGGTTTTTTTGGCTCTTGTAAGCAGAACATTAAGCCTTTTCCTTCCTTGAAACTGATTCATAGGTCCAAACCGCATGTTAAACTCACCGCTTTGATTTTTCCCAAAACCAAAACTAATGAGCAAATGATCGCACTCTTCACCTTGAACTTGTTCTAATGCCAAGAAAAAGGCCTGTCTTTGATTGATTTTATCTTCCAACAAGACTTGTTCTTGGGTCGATAAATAGGAATAAATACACTGTAATTGCTGATTGGAAAAGGCTACTACACCAAATTTCTCCTCTTGTTTTAAACGGTCTTTCAAAGCTTGGGCCAGTGCTTTTGCTTCGGGTTCATTCTGACGTTCTTCATAGCGGCCATTTGGAATATAATGCTGAAAAATAGCTTGATGATGCATCGTCAACGAAGGCCATGTTTTCAATTCATTTTTGTAAAAATGCCTGTTAGAAAAAGCGATCAAGCTTGGGTGTTCACTCCTGTAATGGTAGCTCAATAAATGTCTGGGTAAATGAAATGCAGCTTGATGCAAAAGATCTATTACGCCTTCTGGTTGTGCCGAAAAATACGAACTTGGACGCATTTGTTCGGGGTCTCCGGCGATCAATGCTTTTTTAATCCTTTGGAGTGAACCTATGGCATGGCTGAGCGGTATTTGGCTGGCTTCATCAAAAAGACCATAATCGAAAATAGAGTGCTCCATCGGAAGGCAATTTGCCACTTGTGTTGGATTCAAAAGCCAAACGGGGTAAATTGCAAACAACCACTGTGCAGCTGGACCTTCTAGTAGGTTTTTAAGGGGCATAAATTGCCGTGTTTTAGCCATCTCTTTAACGAGGATGGCCTTTCCTTTGCGCAAATTTTGTCGTTGAATTTTTTGTTCCTCCGACAACTTCCTTATAGGCATATTCAATAAGGCCTCGAGCGTTTTAAATTGTTCAATTTGCTTTCTTTTGACGGCTTGCGTAAAGTAGTTTTGTTGTTGCTGTTGCTCTTGAATTGCTTCATTGAGCTCGGCTTTGTAGGTATCTAAATCCCATTGAAAAAGTAAAGGATAATTCAAGCGGACATAAGCCCAAAACCCTTCTTTTACAATTTCATCTGAAGTCTGTTCTTGACCAAAATTCTCCCATAAAATAGGTGGAATTTTTTGCAAGGCATGCAAGTGTTTTGTCAAGTGATCCCATGTTGCTGAAAGCGCTTGTTCCAGAGCAGGAAGGGGATGCAGGGTTGCTTTAAACAGGGAACGATGTACACTTGCAAATCGATAGATTTGAGTTTGGTGTTGGAGGTAAAGTTCGAGTTCTTCTTTGGGGAGATCAGTATACCATTTGAATTGTTCCCAATTGACCTGTCTGAGTAATTGCAACAGGATAGGGACTTCTTGGTCCCAATGTGCTATTCCTAATTGTCCTAATTTGAGTTCGGTCTGATGTAATTGGGACTTTAACTGCCAATATTTAACAATAGCTTTTTCAAAGGGCTCGATCGGTGTTTGCGGAAGTCGGAGCCAGCTTTTAGAGGTAGCGCGCCATTTTCTTTTGTTGAAGAAACCATTTTCCGTAGCTAAGGATTTGAGTACAGCCCATTCCTCTAAACTGGGTATTTGAAGCCACGCATTCAACTGACTTTCCACGTGGACGCGTTGTTTTTCTAGGAGCTGATAACTACTCAGTATTTTGACGAGCTTATTTGGATCTTTTTTGAGTAGGGGTGCATATTTTTGAAATACTTGGGCTTGAAACTGATGGCAAACAAGACTTTTTTTCGCGAGTTCGTCAATATCAGTATGTGTTTCGATCCTGAAAACACTTTGGAGCGCGCCAAATAGCACTTGCCATTCGCGCCAATCTTTTTCCAAGACTTCTATAGGTTGTTCAGCCCAAATACCTGTGAACTGAGCAGCTATTTTCAGTAGGTCGTTTGGTATTTCAGATTGGTACTTTCTAGAATGCAACCAATTGAGCCATTGGTCGGAAACTGTTGCTTTTGGCCGCTTGATTTTTGGCCCAAAGCAATCAAGTAGTGCTTCATAGTTCAGTTGGGCCTCTTGCTCAAGCGCTTTTCTTTCTTGCCAATACTGGGCGGCTCTATTGCTTTTACCAAAGTTTGGAGAAAGTTCAGGTAAACTGACATGGATTAGTTTTTGAAAATCGATTTGGAGTTGCTGAAAAAAAGGTGCAAGTTCATTTTTTGTCGGGGCAATTAAACAATAGCTTCCCAAACCAACTTCTGTAAGGCGATGTTTGATAACCTCTAGCGCCCCTCGTTTTTCACTGACAACAAGCGCCTTTTTTTGTTCAAAAATTACTTGCGCTATGAAATTACTTAAGACCGCTGATTTTCCGGTTCCGGGTGGGCCGTAAATGACGCAAGAATTGGAGGCAGCCAGTTCAATTGCCTTTTTCTGATCGGGATCCAGCGGAGATATTTGCCCGTTGATAGGCGCTGTATGATCACTTTGAATTTCTTGATCAAAATCACCAATAACTTGTAATATGGCAGGGGAAAATTCTTTTTGAATGCTCAATGATTCCCATTCTCTTCTGAGTTCGTAGCGTTGCGGATGAAAATTTCCGATAAATGATTCCTCGGTGTAGGCTGTAAACAGGCCGCGTTCAACTAAATTTAAAATCCAATCTTTATCGGGCTTCTCTGGTGCATCTATTTGCCATTCATTTTTGAGTAATAACTTGATGAATGGATTCAATTGGGCTTGCTCAGCAAATTCTATTATTTTCTGATCTAGTTGAATCTTAGCAATTTCAAAAAGAAAAACGGGTGTTTGTAGGGTTTTGTTGCCTTTTTGCCAATGCAGTGCGCCTTGGGTATAAGTTAAAGCATCGATTCCTTGTTCGCGCTTCAGTTTTTTAAATTCCTTTAAAATGGCAATACTCACAGAAGTACCTTCCCAAAGTGCTTCTATATCGGTTAAAATCTTTTTAGGATCTGCATTTACGAGTAAATCGTCTGTGCGCAGCAAAGTAAGCTCTGATTCCCAGGTGTGGTAATATGCTTCCATTGCTTTAGACATGACGTAAAGTTAGCATCTCTAAGTCGAATAAAAAATCTAATTTTATCTACAAACTTCAACTATGAAATTAGCACTCAGTTCATTTTGCTTACTTTTTTGTCAGCATATCTTTGCACAAATCACGGTAAGTGTTGCTGATCACGCCAACGCCAATGACACTGTGCGCTTTAGTCAAGCAGTGCTTGTGCCCCTAGATCTTCAGGCTACTGGGCCAAACGCTACCTGGGATTTCTCACAACTTGTGGCGCAAACGCAAACATTAAAAAATTTCGAGCCGCTAGATTTCAGTTCTTTTTTGATCATCGCAACCTATGGTCCAATTGCCGCTACGCCTTATCGCGCAAGTTATCATAATCCTTCGACAGCCTTACCCATCGATCAATTTTCTGCTTTTCTACCGATCGAGCTATCCAATTTGACGCAATATTCTAAAAGAACCACCAGTGCAATTACCAGCATTGGCTACGCTATTGATGTTCAAGGGCAGGGCTTGCCGTTTAAATCAGATACCATTGAAACGCGTTACGAATTGCCATTACAGTTCAATGACACTTACAATTCACGTGGTTACACGTACGTAGACCTCAATCCGGCGGCAGACATCAAATTTATTCAACACCGCCAGCGTACTTCAACCGTCGATGGTTGGGGTAATATCACTACACCTTTCGGCACTTTTCCCGCGCTTCGAATAAGGCATGATATCACCGAAACAGACTCTATCTATCAAACATTTTTTGGCCAAGGCACTTGGATTGCACCGCCAACCTTTCAAACTACGGAATATGAGTGGTGGACAAATAACAAAAAGGATTACCTGTTGAAAGTCATAGAAGGTGGTTTTGGTCAACAAGGTCAAGGGATCACCTCTATCGAATATCAAGACCAATATTTAGGCCTTGACGCCGGAATCGCTGACCTCGACCAACAGCTCATCATTTCTCCTAATCCTTGTACAGATTTGCTTTTCTTTCAAACCCCTTTGGCCTTTGACAACATCGAAGTGTATGACCAGTTCGGAAGTTTGATGCAAACTATTACAAACGAAAGTTTGGTGGGTTATTTAGACTTTAGCGCGTTGCCAGCAGGCACCTACATGATGAGGTTCTATTCGCAAAAAGCACAACTATTCAGAAAGCTCATTAAACTTTAATACCTTTGTCTCGGCAAATCAGTCTATCGCTTTTCATTTGAAAAGAGGAAAGTCCGGGCAGCACAGAGCATCGTACTTCCTAACGGGAAGGTCTGTAAAAAGTGATTTTTATGGAACAGAAAGTGCCGCAGAAAGGTAAACTACCTCGGCTTGCCGAGGAAAAGGTGAAAAGGTGGGGTAAGAGCCCACCGCTTGTTTAGCGATAAACAGGGCAGGGTAAACCTTACGAGCTGAAAGACCAAATATACCGGGGCATGCGCAAGCAGAAAGGGCGGCTCGCTCTACTCGGAGGGTAGGTTGATGGACTCCATCCGTGAGGGTGGAGCTAGATAAATGATAGACACCAACGCTGCGTGCAGCCATTGGTACAGAACCCGGCTTATGATTTGCCATTTTTTATTTTTCGCATGATTGCACTAGTTCAAGAAATCCAATACGCCCTAGAGAACGCCAAAGATCCGAATCGCGTTGAACAAATGGAGGCTTACATGAAAAATCACTTTTCCTTTATCGGCGTTATGTCGGGACCAAGAAAAATGATTTTTCAGCAATTTAAGTCAGTATTACAAGATTTGAATTCCGAACAAACTTGGCAGCTTATTTACGAGTGCTGGGTTAACCCCTACCGCGAAGTGCAATATGTTGGAATTGATCACCTGCTTGCTAACTATAAAAAAATAGCGCAAGAAACAGATGGGTCTCATTTTACTTTTATCCTGACCAATCAAACTTGGTGGGATTCCCTCGATTTATTAGCCACGCATTCAGTTGGTCATTTTGCCCGTCAATTTCCTGCAGCGTTTATCGAATTGGCTAAAGATTGGGAGGCATCAGATAATTTTTGGCTGCATCGCACTTTATTGATACACCAATTGAAATTCAAACAGCAAACTGACCTCCATCTACTACAATACTACATTGGCACTTTCAAATTCAACAAAGAGTTTTTCATCCAAAAGGCGATTGGTTGGTCCTTAAGAGAGGTATCTAAATGGAATCCCGAATGGGTGAAAAACGTGGTTAACGCTGAAAATTTGCAAGGTTTAGCACGCCGAGAGGCTATGAAATATGTGCCACTTGCTTAAATTTGCCGCGCCTGATTCTGGAAGATTTTGTATTTTCACACCATATGAAACTACGCAGCATTATTTTTCTACTAAGTGCTTTATTTTCTGTTGAATTGCATGCGCAATTTGGCCCCGAAAATGGTCTAAAAGCCTCTGAGCCGAGCTATATTTTGCTTCAAAACGCAACAGTTGTTGTTAAGCCCGGTGAAATTTTACAGTCCACTGATTTACTCATTCATGAAGGAAAAATCATCAAAGTTGGCAAGCAGCTCAAACAAGCGGGCGCCATCACCATCGATTACTCCGGAAAAGTAATCGTTCCGTCGTTTGTAGAACTTTATTCAGACGTGGGTTTAGAGCCGCTAAAATATCAAGGAAATGGCTGGCGCCCTCAGATGGAATCCAATAAAGAAGGAGCTTATTATTGGAATGAGGCCGTTCATCCTGAGCTTGTCGCCGCTGCCGCGTATCAATATCAGCCTACCAAGGTGGACCAATTACAACAGGCCGGTTTTGGTTTTGCACTTACGCATTACACCGACGGAATAGTGAGGGGGAGTGGAGCATTGGTTTCATTGGGTGCCACTCCAATTCACAAGCAAATCATCAAAGCCAAGGCAGCTCAATATTTTTCATTTGAAAAAGGTGGAAGTCAGCAAAGTTATCCATCCTCACAAATGGGTTCAATCGCATTATTGCGCCAGGCCTTCTATGACCTCAAATTCTACAAAGAAAACAATCAAAAGTTAGGTTACTCCCAATCATTAACCGAATGGTCAAATATAGAAACCTCTCCTGCCTTTTTTAAAACCACAGATAAGTGGGAGATACTTCGTGCCGAGAAAATAGCACAAGAATTTAAGGTGCCATTTATATATGTTGGTTCAGGCAATGAATACGCTATTTTTCAAGAACTAAAAAAAATCAATGCCCATCTTATTTTGCCCTTAAATTTCCCAGAGGCTTTTGATGTCAAAGATCCTTACTTAGCTAGCCAAATTGCGCTTTCTGAACTCAAACACTGGGAACTTGCACCCGCAAATGCTGCTATTTTGGCAAATGCCAAGATCAATTTTGCGCTCACCACCCAAGGGCTCAAAAACCCAGAGTTATTTTGGGCAAATTTGCGCAAGGCCATTATTCGCGGCCTTACACCTGATCAAGCCCTTGCGGCACTCACCACCATTCCTGCTCAATGGTTAGGAATCTCCAATCTAATAGGAACGATTGAAACCGGAAAATTGGCAAGTTTCTCTGTTTACAATGGAAATCCATTCACCCACGAAGCCACCTTACTTGAATCATGGAATCAGGGTGAACAAAAAGTTTGGAAGACGCCAAATGTTGCACAAATCATTGGTACTTATGCCATTCGTTTTGAAAATCAAACGTACAGTCTACAAATCAGTGGAACACCTGAGCGGCCGCAAGGAAAAGTTTGGATCATCAAGGGAGCAGATTCCTTGCATACAAAGGCAAATATTATTCTTGCCCAACAGGATATTGCCATTCAATTTTTGTCTTTAGGTCAGCAAACTCAACAATTGATTCAATTGCATGGCAAGGTCTTAAAAGACGGCGCGGTTTTAGAAGGCGAAGGAACAAATGACCAAGGCGCTTGGATCCGTTGGTCTGCTATCCAGCAAAAAAAGGCAGAGCCACAAGCGCTGATTGCACTTAAACCCGATAGCTTGCACAAAGAAGAGGTATGGTATCCAAATATGGCCTTTGGCAACCAAAGCAGGCTCAAAGCCGAGACGCTCCTCTTTAAAAATGCAACGGTTTGGACCAACGAAAAAGAAGGAATTCTAGTGGGCGCAGATGTTTTGGTACAAGACGGTAAAATTATCAAGGTAAGTCGACAATCCATCAGTGCTCCTGCTGGTGCCCGCATAATTGATGCCAAAGGCATGCACTTAACCAGTGGTATCATAGATGAGCATTCGCATATTGCCATTTCTAAAGGTGTCAATGAAGGCGGCCAAGCCATCACTGCTGAGGTGAGTATTGCTGATGTTGTAAATCCCGATGACATCGATATTTATCGGCAATTAGCAGGTGGTGTCACTGCAGCCCAATTGCTGCACGGCTCTGCAAATCCTATTGGCGGCCAGTCAGCTTTGGTCAAACTCAAGTGGGGTCAAACTCCTGACGAAATGCTCATCGACAACGCGCCAAAGTTCATCAAATTTGCACTGGGTGAAAATGTCAAGCAAGCCAACTGGGGAGACTTCAACACCGTGCGTTTTCCGCAAACAAGAATGGGTGTGGAACAAGTATTTTACGATGGTTTTTACCGTGCCAAAGCGTATCAAGCCGAATGGACTGCCTATCGATCAGGAATGGTAAAAGTTGCGCCAAGAGTTGATTTAGAACTGGAAGTTTTAGCAGAAATATTGCGTTCTGATCGGTTTATTACTTGTCATTCCTATATTCAATCTGAAATCAATATGTTGATGCATGTTGCTGACTCCATGGATTTTAGGGTCAACACGTTTACTCATATCCTAGAAGGATATAAGGTAGCTGATAAAATGAAAGCGCATGGCGTGGCTGGTTCTACTTTCTCTGACTGGTGGGCCTATAAATTTGAGGTCAATGATGCCATTCCATACAACGCAGCACTCATGCAACAACAAGGTGTGCTGGTTTGTATCAACTCAGATGATGCAGAGATGGGTCGTCGCCTCAATCAAGAGGCTGCCAAAACCATCAAATATGGTGGCCTTACTGAAGAAGAAGCATGGAAGTTGGTCACGCTGAATCCGGCAAAAATCCTGCACCTCGACCAAAGAATGGGCAGTATCAAAGCCGGAAAAGATGCCGATTTAGTGCTTTGGACAGCCAATCCTTTGAGTATTGAAGCAAGGTCAGCGATGACAATTATTGAAGGTGTGGTCTACTATGAAGAAGCCTTACAAGAAGCCAAACAGACCATCATTCAAAAAGAGCGCAATCGCATTTTAGCACTTATGCTCGCTTCCAATGAGCTTGGCGAACCTAGTAAAACGCCTCAAAAGAAAGTTAAAAAACACTTCCACTGTGATACGCTTGGCGAAGAAGCAGATGCACAAGAAAATTCCCATTAATATGAAACAGTTATTCTTTCTTTGCTTTTTGAGTTGGTCATTTATATTTAATGCCCAGCGCATATTGTTACTCAACGGGACGGCACATATTGGTGATGGTCAAGTCATTGAATCTGCTGCAATTGGGGTGGTCAATGACCGCATAGATTTTGTCAAAAACGCCCTAACACAAACCTTTGACCCAACACAATGGGATACCATCATACAGTTAAAAGGTCAGCATATTTACCCGGCGTTCGTTTCGGCAAATAATACGCTCGGCCTGACAGAAATAGACGCTGTAAGGGCCACCAGAGATTTCAATGATGTGGGAGTTTGGAATCCGCATGTGCGTGCACAAATTGCATTTAATGTGGAGTCACGCGTTGTCGAAACAGTCCGAACAAACGGTGTATTGATCAGCCAAGCAACTCCAAGGGGCGGTTATATTTCGGGCACATCTGCGCTTATGAATCTTGCGGGCTGGAACTGGGAAGACGCTACAATAGTTGCCAATGACGGCATTCACCTAAATTGGCCTTACAGCAAGGATTCCTATCAGAAAGAAAAGCAAGATATATATCGTTTTTTTAGTACGGCAAAAGCTTATGCAACAAGTAGGGACCCTCAACCAAATGACCTTCGTCTAGAGGCGATGAAGGCATGTTTCAACGGACAAAAAAGAGTGTATATCCATGCAGAATCCTTACAACAAATTGTCGATGTAATTGAGTTTGCCAAAGATTTTGAATTGACTTACCCTGTTATCGTAGGTGGTGCTGAGGCATACTTAATTGGCCCTAAACTCAAAGATTCAAAAATCCCAATTATGCTAGGTCGCATTCACAGTTTGCCGCAGCGCGAAGACGACCTTACTTGTCAACCTTTTCGACTTCCAGCCCTCCTTAAATCTCAAGGGATTTTATTTTGCCTTCAGAACGAAGGCGACATGCAACCCATGAATACGCGAAATTTACCTTTTCAGGCGG
>CAYPVA010000069.1:0-9488 GCA_964414045.1 uncultured Lishizhenia sp.
GTAAATTTTGCCAACTTGGTTAAAATTGAATTGCCAAACTCCTTCTCCCCTAACGGAGATGGTGAAAATGACTATTTCCGCGTTTTAACAAACGTTGATGAAGACGGCAATTTTGCCAACGGATTTGAAGAAGGTGGCGCTTTGGCTGAAATTGACCTACGTGTTTTCAATCGCTACGGGCAGCAAGTATTCAGAACTACTGATGTTCATGAAGGTTGGGACGGCACACTCAAAGGCAAGCCAATGAACCCTGCCACTTACACTTATATTTTAAATTTCCGCACCATTGACGGCCGTTCAGGCTCGCGTAAAGGAAACGTGACACTATTCAGATAAGCACATGAAAAGTAAATTCATTCTTTCTATTACTGCATTACTCGCGCTCAGCGCCCATGCACAACATGACCGACTCATCTCTAATTGGTCACAATCTCAAGTCATTTACAACCCCGCTGCTGTTGCAACAGGGCAAAATGACATGAGCTTCTTTGCCAACCACCGTTCACAATGGCTCACGGTTCCAGATATGGGAATTGGTATGCGTACCAATTTTGTTAACGGTGAATTCAAAGTGAAAGAAAGCGGAAGTCTAGGTAACACCAACTGCTTTGGAATGGGCTTCAGTGTCCTGTCAGATCAAACAGGTTCTGCTAACCTGACAACACTGAGTGTTTCCGTTCCATTTAATTATACAATTGGTCTTGACAAGCGCAATAAATTAAGTATTGGAATGTCTCCTGGCTTTATCCAGCAATCTTCTGATCGCGGATCACAAACTTGGGAAAACCAATGGAACGGCACTGGCTTTGACCCTGCTACAAGTGTTGAAAATAGCATCAACGGAAGTTATGCTACCATGGATCTCGGGGCAGGTATCTATTTCCAACACCAACTACAATCGCGTTCAACACTTTATTTTGGCTATGCGGTCAATCACCTAGTAAAGCCAAAAATGGCTTGGTCATTTACCGGAGACAAAATGTATATGCAAATGGTACTTCAAGGTGGTGCTGACCTCGCTACCCGCAACAAAGACCTCCGCATTCAACCGAATGTCCTTTTCTTCAAAGCTGGTAAAACCAATAGCCTTACCGCAGGGGTCACCTTTGAAAATACCATCAAGGAAGGTTCAAAAATCACCGGAATCAATAAATCAAACTGTGTCAACTACGGTGTTTACTACCGACACAAAGATGCAGTGGTTGCTACCTTCGGCATGAAAGTAGATCGTTTCCGCTTTGGCGTTTCTTTTGATGCCAACACATCAAGACTCAATCAAGCCACAGGTGGTATTGGTGGTGCTGAACTCTACTTTAAGGCGCTGATGAACTACAAAAAATTCAATGCTAGATCCAAAATCAAATAAGCATATTGATTTTAAATATTTGAATCCCGTTTCAACAGAGACGGGATTTTTTTTGCCCTTGCCCAATTGATCTGACAAAACTGGAACAAATTAGAAAAAATGCGCAAGGCCATTCGCGGCGCCGGGCCAATTTGTAGATTGACGACTTTACCACAATAATTAACTTCACTCACTATTTCATCAAAACGCAAATTGGCGTCTCCTCGGGAAATTATTTTTCTAGGATTTTCTGCTACTATTCTTTCTACCCGATGTACCACAAAATGTTCGCCACGGATAAATGCGATGGCATCCCCCACTTGTACTTCTTCGATTGGCATTTTTTTTAATGATAAGACAGTACCCGGCTTAACGGTTGGCCACATGCTCCAACCATTAGCAGTGAGCGTTACCTCGTTCCCTTCTTTTAAAGAAGAGCAAATCCATTCAAACCAGAAATGTGGCGCTTGTTTTGACATCTTGAGCACGTAAACTTACAAAAGAATGCTTAATTTTACATATGCAGCAAAATCAATACATCCAAGAAATTCAGGCGCAAGCCGCTCATTTTGTCTGTAAAGAGGTCGGGGCAGATACCCTTTTAGTTCCGCTCCGTGACAACGTTGCAGATTTCAATCAGTACCTCACGCTAAACGAACTCGGTAGTTTTATCTATCGTTTATTAGTTTCGGATAACAATAACTTCGAACAAATCCATGCTGCACTTTTAGAGGCCTACGATGTCAGCGCAGAACAAGCTTCTCAAGACCTGAGCAACTTTATTGCGCAGCTCCATCAATATACAGTTGGCCATGCCTAGCATTCAGCTTTCTGTTGGCGGCTTCATTTTTGGGCTCAATTCCAAAACCCCACTTCAAATAGAAGAAGGATATCTACCTTTTTTAACTGAGGATCAAGCTGTCGATGTGCATATCGAATGCATCATGGGTTATCCTGAAAACTATGTAAAACCAACAATTCATTACCAAGCAAAAACACCAGAAGGGGTACTTTGGGAATTGAACCAACAGGAGCACCGCACTTGTATTTTCGTTTATAATCCAAATGACCTGCGTGAGTTGCAACAAATTGCATACTGGAATCAAGAAAATAGCAGCTGGCAAATATATGTCTTGAAAAACCAAGACGACGCAATTGATCCGTTGGCCTATCCCTTAGGCCCGCTCATTTGGTATTTTTTAAGCACCGTTGAAGACTTCCTCATGATCCACGGTTCGGCTGTTGTGCTGAATCAACAAACCCGCGTTTTCTCTGGTTTTAGTGGCGTTGGCAAAAGTACAATGGCAAAGTTGTGGGAACAAAACCGCCAAGCTACAATTATCAATGATGACCGTCTTATTCTCAGAAAAATAGCTGATGAATGGTTTGTTTACAATACGCCTATGTTTTATGCAGCAGCTCCTCAGAAAGGTAAATTACATACCGTTTTCTTTCCTTATCATGCGCCGGCAAACAAAATGGAAAAACTCAATGGAGTTGCGGCACTCAGTAAGCTTTTAGCGCACACTATTCACCACGGACACAATAAAGCGCACGTGCAACACCACATGGATATTGCCACGCAATTGATCAGCCATGTTGCTTGTCATCAGCTCGGTGTGGTCCCTACGGCTGCAGTTATTGATTTTATTTTAGAAAAGGAGAGCTCGCATGCCTAGCACTCGGTATTCTTCTGAATTGCCAGCTGTGAGTAAGCAACTGTTTGCCATTGCCGCCAGCCCAAATGCTGTTGAAATGACGACGTTTGAACCAAAAGTAATTTCAACTGCACTCATCAAACAAGCCGTACTGAGCCACCTTTCTGGCTTCATTTACCGCAATTTAAGCCCAGTTAAAGAGCAGCTTGACCCAAAACTTTGGAAACAACTCGAATTGCAATATGTGCAAGTTTTACAGGGCAATCACCAATTCTTACGGTTGCATCAGCAAATGGTGCAATTATTTGAGCAAAACCAAATTCCTTTTGCCGTCCTAAAAGGACTCGATTTACTTTTCAGAACTTACCGAGAAGAGGGCATTCGACATATTTCCGACATCGACGTCTTGATCTTACCGGAAGACCTCCAGAAAGTCACAGACCTTTTCATAGCAAATGGTTTTAAATGTAAGCAAAGCATTGATAAATCTAGCTTTCACGAAAAACACTATCAATTACACGCTCCTCTACAAGCCAGTTTGAACGGCCTCAATATCGATGTGCATGTATTACTTTTTGATACTTTTTTAGGATTCAATTTTCCTACAAAGCCTCTATTGAATAATCGCATTCAAATTGACTGGGAGCAGCAATTCACATTTGTGCTTGACCCCAAAGATGCAGCACTCTTTAATTTGCTGCACCTCTATGTACATCTCGACAAGGGTAATCATTTCAAAATGAGTTCATTTTTAGATGTGCAAAGAACGATTCATGCATTGGATTATCCGGCTAACAAAGCACAATACCCAAAGCAAATACAAGTCAAAATAGAATATGTCATTGACTGTATGGTTTGGTTAGGCTTGCTTGAACATGACTTTCTACCCCAACGAAAAAAAGCCCCAGCACGCTACTTCTTTTACCTGCTTTTCTTCTTACAAGCCCTCCATCCTACTTTTGGGCAAACGCTGCGCTATAAATTTTTTCCGAGGCTTTTTCTCTATCAATTTTCATGGAAGACCCTCCCCTTGCTTTTCCACGAAGTATTTCCCTCGAAGCGCTACTTACTTTATAGCGCACCCAATAGCAGCTATATTGGTGCCTGGATCAAGCGCTTACAGCATTTTACGAGAAAAAAATAAGTGGGTCTTGCGCTGGTAAACCTTCAATTGGAGGACTCGACATCATCACCATTGAAATTTCATTATCTAACCTAATCTTTTCGATGATTGGTGGGTGGTAGCTTTTCTTTTTGGAGCAGCACTCGCCTTTTTGCTGTTGCGTAGTTTTCATGACTTTCTGTTTAATAGTTAGTGGCTTTATTGCACGATAAGAATTTTATGGTATTCAGTAGTCGCCGCTGTACGCAAGGCCACATAATAAAACCCATTTGCTGTTGGGATGGCAATGCGGTTTTCCAATTGTTGCAATTGTCCTTTGTAGATTAGTTTTCCTGCTGCATCTGTGATCTGCACCTCCGTTTGTTCAACTGAATTTTCGGGCAATTTAATAACCACAACGCCCGCTTCTTCAGCATGGACATTTGCTGCTTTTTGGCAGAAATCAGCGCTTGCATCGAGCTCATTGTAGGTGGTTCCAGTTGGGCTATTATTGACAAGTGCGAAATGCAAGACAAAGCGTTCTGCGTGCAAACCTGCATTGGCATAAAACTCATAGACAGCCCCTGAATCTAGCGCTAGCGTAACATTCTCTTGCTTGTCTTCTAACCAAACGTGGCCGTTGTCTATTTCTAAATTTTCAACAGATACACTACAAATACCAGTGGTAGGAATTTCAAGAATAACTGGTATGGCTTGCGTCAGTTTTGTTGCATTCAAACCATTGATCACAATTTTCTTGTCACCAACAGCCGTGTAGCACTGTAAACCAGTTGCTTGCAGCATTTTTTCGCCATCCATGGCATCAAAACCGTTTGTAGCTTCATGATTGACATAGATGATGAGCTGATCTTTTTTGTCTTGCTCGATTAAATTCATGCGCAAAAACAAACGTTGCCCAAGCTCCATGGTTTTCAAACCAGCCGTACTACCGCCATACGAACTGAAATGAGCACGCATGGAGTTATTGAGCGTCAAACTTCCTGTAGCACTTCCCGGATTAACCCTTACCCAGAATGATTGCAAGGGTGGAATGAGTTTGGAGACAGCCGTGCCATTTAAACTCGTGCCAATACCCCCATTCGCATTTGCTACATAAGTATCAAACACCATGTTGCCACCGTCATGCGAACGGTACCAAACCGTATTACCAATATTTGTTTTGAGTACTTCATCCCAATTCAAATAGGACGGATATGGATTGCTGACCAAGTTAAAACCTTCAGATGCCACACCTGTTGTTCGCGTACAATTGAGTTGCATGTTGCCATTATTGAGCTGAATGCTACTGAAATTCAAGGTGTCGTTGGCTCCCACCCTCAAGAAATAACCACGGCCCGCAATGATCGGCGTATTTGCGGTGGTCAGTTCTAACCAAGCCGCACTTGGCTCATCATAGTACTTGAGGATATTTGCACCCTCGGCAAAGAAACTTCCGCTCAGTGCCGTTGGATTAGGTGATCCGAGGTACCAAAATCGGCCAGACGGAACCAAACCACCAGTACCACTCACATATTGTTGCATATGCACATTACCCACACCCATCCAAGAACTATTTTGATGCTGCACCAATGATGCGCCATTTTTGAGTTGCAATTCGCCATCAAGTAATAAATCTTCGGATAGTGTCAATTTTTGCCCAAATTCAATTTGAAGCGCTGCCCCTGTTGGGATGTACAAATTTGAAAGTATGACAGCTGAATCTAAAAGAATAGTAGTTGCCGTCGGAACTTCCACAGAAGCACCCGCTGCCGGGACCCCGCCACACCAATTGGCTTGGTTTTTCCAAGAACCCACTGCCGCTCCCTTCCATTCCCCGGGATTGAGCACCTGTGCCGTGACAACCATTCGGTTGGCACTTTGACAACCATTCGGATGAACCTGCGCCGCATAATATTGGTTGTTATGCACTAAAGGTGTTTGAGTAGGTAAAGCCGTTTGACTTTGTGCATCTGCGTACCACAATAAACTGGTTTCATTGAGACTGAGGTCTTGTACAATAGCATTTTGACATAACTTCTGTATTTGTGCACCTGTTGGTGTTGCCGGTATCGTTAACGCCGGATTGATTTGAACTGAAGCTGACCAATCTGAAGTACGGCCCGTAAAACTGCTGACTTTAAAAGTATAGGTGTGCCCTGGAGGTAAATTCTCAATAATAGCGCTTGGGCCTGTTCCTGATTTGGTACCAAACGGAGCACCCGTGATTTTCCAGTTGCCACTTGGCAAACCATTCAGATGGACCTTGCCTTGTGCTGCTTGGCACGTCGGCTGCTCTACCTGAACAACAAGCGGAGAAGGGGGCGCTACTGCGGGCGCGAAATCAATACCTTTATAAATAAAGTTCGTACCTGCACTGGCCAATTCAATTGGAAGAACCTGTGCATTGGTATCTATGATTTTTAGTAATTTATTGTTATCTGCACCAGGGCTCACTAAAAAGGTAGTTGCATATACTTTTGCAATTGTATCAGAGAAATCTGCAGTTAGCCCACTGCTGCGCTGGCCATGTGTATAAAGTTTGGTCCAGACATTATTCTGCAAAACCCATTTTTGAATACCTCCACCTAAGTTGCCATTCAAAGGGCTGTCGTCTGCAACGTATGCCAATTTACCATCGGGTGAAAGTGCAAAACCTCTCGGTGATTCACTGGCGATGAGCAATTGAACAGCTTGATTTATTGTTGTGGGTAAACCCGTTCCAATTTGGTAAATTCCTGCAGGGCTCACCGAAGTAGAAAAATACAGGTTTCCATTGAAAATCTCTAGGGAGCGCCCAGCTAAAATATTGTTGTTCAACTGAACAAATGCGCTCCCGTCAAAATACCAGACTCCGCCTGATGTTCCATCGCCTGTACCTGCAGCATAAAACTGATTGCTATTGAGCGGCAATAAACTGGTGATATAACCATTTACAAAAGGCACCGCTTGGCCACTTGCAGGGAAAATTACGCGGTTACTCACACTGGCCCCAGTGTTTAGAATATTGGTGGCCTTTGCCTGGTAACTGGCTACGTTTGGAACGCCGGGTTGTAAATCATAGCCTGGCACACCCAAATATTCGTTATTTGAATTCAAGTGCCCATTCGAACTATTGAGCTCGCCAGTTTCAGTCAATAGATTTGAACTGGAGAACTGTTGCGCAACTTCCTGAAGTGCACTACCTGACGGCAAAAATTCAAGCAAACTCAAAGGGAAGGTAACAGAACCCAGAGGAGACAAACCATCCCCTATTCTATTGACCAATAAGTCTCCGGGCATAAAACCGGTTACCTGAAGGCTACCATCCTGAAAGCTCAAGGTATAATTACTCCAACTCACATTGACACCTACCGGATTAGCGGCAAAAACCTGATTTGGATACACACCAATGCCAGTACCTGCACCAGAAGCTGCTGCAGCGCCACCATAGCTGATATCTACCGTACTAATTGACTCATTGACAGGCATCCAACTGATGGTAAAGGCCGTTGATCCTAAAACAGGAGAAAGCGTAGCGCCTAATTCTTTTTGAACATTATTGGCCGTGATTAATAGAGGCCGCGGACTAATTTCGTTACCCGCAGCACTACAACTAACTTGGCTCGAAGCAGCACTAAGGCTCGTAAGTTGTACACAAACTGTATTATTAAAGGCCCCAACAGGTTTGTTAGAAATAGTTCGCACATAGAGTAAAGTTCCTGAACTGATATTCTGAATGGGCGTTGAAATAAAACCAGTATTGGAACTCAGTGAAATTTCAAAACCTGCTTGCGGAGTAGCTGTGATGGTACCTAGTAAGTTAGTACCACTCAAAGTACAAGTTTGTTGCGCACTAGAAACGCCGTATTGCGCGCTTAAGCTGCCAGATAAAACCTGAGCCGATAGCACAGGCAAGGCAACTCCTAATACACTGACGTTGTCAAAACGCCAAGAACCACTGGCCAAATAAGAACCATTGCCATTACTGGAATTTGGCGTGTAAACTGCCCCTGCATCGGTGCGCATGTAAGCCGTGTAAGGCGCATAAGGCGCAGCTGTACTCGATTCATCAAAAGCAAAAGGGCTAAAGATTGAAACCAAGCGCACTTCAAAGTTCGGATTATTGGCTACGCCGGGTTCATCACTGAAATCGACATTGAAAGTCAGCCAAGTATCTTGAGGTAAGATTGCCCCGCTGTTGGTCCAGAAGCCCGTGACCCAAGTGCTGCCATCCAAACTATAGTCGAGCTGCACCCAACGGGAAGCCGGCCCAGACGCGCGTTGGCTAAACTGTAAAATAATATTGGTTTTACCTACCGTACTGACTTGAAAAGCAACACCCATTTGCCCATTTTGGGTTGATTGCGTTGCAAAATTGGTCAGTTGGAGGCATTTGCCATACGTTGAATTCGGAAAAGATTGATTCAGGTTTCCGACGATACTCACTGTACCTGTTCCAACCGCAGGCAATAAGTTGCCATTGTTAAAGGTCCAATTTGTAATTGTTTGTTGTGCAATAGCACTGATTGACAACAATAAGATGATCAATAAATGACAAGTCGAGGTTTTACGTGGTGCTTTCATAACGTTGATTTTCAACAAAATTACCTGAGTACCCAGGGCTTCTTGTTGCACCAACCAAGCTAAACTTTACATTATTCCGAGCATCCAAAAACAAAAAAGCCTCCATTGCTGGAGGCTTTGATTCATTGTTTTCTTGTTGCTTACTTGAACAATCTAAACCCTTTCAAAGACATGAGTGGGTCTTGCTGAGGTAACTCTGTTGGCGGCAATGACATCATCACCATTGAGATTTCGTGATCAAGTGCCACTTTTTCAACACGTGGCGTAGAGTAAGCCTTTTTGTGCGTTGCTAAAGTGTAGTTATTTGGAGATGTTTTCATCTTCTTGAAAGTTTTTCTTTAGAACGTGGCTTATTGCTGAATAAATACTTTACGTACATCAACACCTGAAGCTGAATTCAAGGTTACATAATAAATACCGTTTGCTTGCTCAAGTTGTACACTTGTTTCAATTGTGTTGGTTGAACCAGTGTAAACCAAACGGCCAGCTGCATCGCGGATTTGAATGTCAGTTACACCTTCAGCTGTTGCAGGAAGTTTGATGACTACAACACCAGCACTTTCAGCATGTACACTTGCGCCTTTGCCACTGAAGCTAGCTGAGCTGTTTACTTCGTTATAAACATTGATTGGCGTTGTGTTATCAATGAGTTGGAAGTGCAATACAAAACGCTCTGCGTTGATACCAGAGTTCGCATAAAACTCATAAACCGATCCTGGCTCAAGCGCTTGCATGACTTCTTCTTGCTTGTCTTCTAACCAAACTAGGCCGTTGTCAATCTCGAGATCTTCGATGACAAAGCTATGCACACCTGTGGTAG
>CAYPVA010000070.1:0-9299 GCA_964414045.1 uncultured Lishizhenia sp.
CTTGATTTGAAGTAATCTCTTCTTTAATCGGATTTCCTTCGCTAGCAATCGATTCCGCTTTAGTTCCTATTTCTGGATTTGAAACCGATGCTAACTCTTTTAACAATACTTCCTGTTGTTCATATTGAGACAATAATTCTTCCATAGACACCGTAAGATCGTAACTAGGCAAATCTTGACGCTCGGATCTGGCAAGGTAAATTTCTTTTAAAACATCTTGATCAAATGTCAGAAGGTACTTTTCTTGCTGCGAACGTTGCTGCTCAAGAACCGCCAGGTTAGCTTGCGTAATATCTCGTTGTTTTTTTAATTGCTCAATTCTTTGCTGCGTAGCAAGCTGTTCTTTTTTTGACTGTAAATCAAGACTTTTCTCTTGTACTTGTATTTGTGCGCGTATTTGAGAAAGGTTTTGCTTTTCTGCTTGAATAGTTTTGACCTGTTGGGCGAGCATTAATTGCGCTTTTTGCTGTTCGACATCAAGTGCTTTTTCTCCGTCAAATGCGGCAATTTGGAGAAACGTATTTAATTGATCACCAAGTGTTTCTAGGAGCTTGAGAATGGAATCATTTTGTTGGGTATGCTGCCACTCTGCTAACTGCTCATTGGTTTGTTGAATTAGATGGAGAATTTCCAAATTCGGGATATTTGCGGCCTGATTGATGCTGAGCCAATTTTTGATAAATGCCAATTCTTTATTGACTTGGTCAAGTTCTTCGGATGATCCTTTTGATAGCAATTGCTCTCGTTGTGCTAATTTTTGTTCGAAATCTTTGCGCAGCACTTCAGTAAGTCGGACTTGATTTTCAAGACTAACTTCAGCTGCTAATAATGAATCTGTAAGGTGTGTGATTAAAGCCGTTGTATCGGTATTGGGCCATGTAAAGCGATCTAATAAAGGACTGCGAGCGCTCAACGCTGTTGGTTTGCTATATTGCGTTTGCTGGAGCGCACCTCCCTGTATCTTAACCTGTGCTTGGGCTAGTAGCTCCACCTGCTGTTCTAGATCAGCAGGAATGATGCTATTGATGACCGTATATTTTTCTTTTCCCAGTTCATTTACATTATAAATGACCTGTTGGCGCAATTGTTCTTTGTCTTTGAGGTCGGGGATGACAAAACTAGATTGATAAGCAGCTGATGCGCCTGCTAACTGAATGTATAACTGAAAACTTCCTTTTTGGGGTAAAACCACCAAATAAGATCCATCGGTTTCACTCAGAAAGGGGCCGTATGTCGTTTGGGTAGCCAAATCAACAAAGGTTAAACTGGCGGTATTTTGTCTGTTATTTTGCTGATTAACAAAGGTGCCCGAAAAGATAAATGGCTGTTGTATTTCTTGATCGAGTGCTAAGCTGTAAATTTCGCAACGTTTAGCTATTCCTGCCCGGTTACTCGCAAAAAATACTTTTTCTTGGACGCGATCTACCACATAAAGAAAATCGTCATCGGGGCTAGAATACGGGTAAGACAAACGTTCTTGCGCTGTACTTAAACCTGTTTTCAAATCGAGTTGCGCTTTGTATAAATCGTAGCCACCTATACTGTTGGATTGGGAGCTATAATACAATGTTTGGGTTTCTTCGTCAAAAAACCCAAAGGCCTCATTCGCACTTGTATTGACGACACCCTCAATCTTTATCAGGCTCGCCCAATTATTAGAAGCATCCTTTTTCTGAATAAAAAGATCGAGCTGAGGTGTACCATCATATGCCGCCACTATTCGATATTTCATTGCACGGCGATAACAGTAGATTGGCATGTAGCCTTTTTTTGCATTGTATTTTGGCAAGACATCTGCTGCTTCATAAATGCTGTATCCTTCGTCTGTAAATGGATATTTGAAATAAAATTTCTCGAGTTCTACTTCCCTGGTATTTTGAAAAGGCAGTGTTTGGAATTTTTTAAATTCTGCATTTCCTCTCAGACATTGCATTTTATATTCAGAAACATCAATTGCATTTTTTTGCCCTTCAGTCAGTTTTTCATATTGCTCAAATGCCTGAACTGCTTTGCTGAAAAAATACTGATGCTGAAAAATACGCCCTCGGTAATAATACACCAAAGGATCTGTACCGAGTTGATTGGCCAGAATTAAATCAAAATACTTGGCGGCTTCATTTTGGTCTGCTACTTCATATAAACAATGGCCGTAGCGAAAATTGAAATTTGGATTGAGCTGATCCTTGGCGAGTAATTGCCGATAAGCCGTTAAGGCATTATAGTAATCTTTTTTCTGATAAAAGCCAGCTGCTTCCTTTTCAAGAAGCGCCTGATTTTGCCCAAAAGCGTTCGTGAAAACACTTAGCAGCAAGCAAATGAAAAAAATAAAGTTATTTCTTTGAAGCAAATTCAGTAAGCTAAACGCTTTACTTACGATTTTTTTGCAAAAAGGTTCATGCGATTTTCTGTGCCGTTCATCAAGCGTTCAATATTCTTGCGATGGGCCCAAATGACTGATATTCCGAGAATCACTGTAAAGATGATCATGATGCGGGTATCGTCATGGATAAAGAAATAGGAAACAACGGGAAAACAAAGGGCTGCAGTGATAGAACCAAGTGAAACAAAGCCGCTGCTGATAAAAACTACAAGGAAAATGGCCAAGCATACGGCTGCTGCAGGAGGGTTGATCCCGATGATAACACCTAAAGAAGTGGCAACCCCTTTCCCTCCTCTAAACTGAGCAAAGACAGGAAAAACATGTCCAAATACGGCAAAAAATGCCGCCGTAAGTTGAAGAATTAAAAATTCATCTTTATAGCCAGCAAACCAACAACTGGCAAAGAAATAAGGCAGACAGCTCGCAATTGTTCCTTTTGCGACATCGACAAGCAGCACAAGCCAACCAAAGCGTTTACCTAATACCCGAAATGTATTTGTTGCGCCGGCATTTTTACTACCATGCTCTCGGATGTCTATGCCTTTGAAATATTTTCCAACCCAAACAGCACTTGGAATTGAACCTAATAAATATGCGAATACAATGATTAAAACGAGTAAATCCATGTTACTTGTACAATAAATAGGAGCGTAATTTAGCTAAAATTGCCGAAGCAGCGGTCTCGTCAATCGGCTCATATTTTAAATTTTTGGTTTGACGTTTCTCTGCTTTGATGTTTTCAATAGCTGTTAAAAACGATTTACTTGAGCTATAAATGGAGAGTAAACCGTCCTTTTTATCTTGTTCATGAGAGAGCACATATCGGGTTGCGTCAAAACTTTGCATGTCCCAAATAAGGCTCGGGTTACACTGATCAGAAAAACATTGCACATAACACTGTGTTAACTCTACAGGCTGGTTAATTGCTTGTCCATTGATACTGATCAGACCCACTGACTGAGAAACACCAAGGAGTCCTTTCTCATTTTTCTTAGAACTTGGCTGATCGCTTCCAAAGCTTTCCAAGACGATGCCGCTTAGAATAAAGGTTTGCTGCAAGCCTGCTGGCATTTTTCTTAGTTTTTCTTCATCAAAATCCTTGAAAACTTCTTGCGCCTCTTTGGCGTTTGACCAATAACTCAGGCTATTTCTGAGCCCATAAATTGGTTTTTTCAAGCCCCATTCTGGCGCATTCTCTGCTGCTTTAAATTGATCTACCATGGCATTGAGAACACTGTTGTCCAAAGGAATTTGAACTTTAGCATTGGCAGCAATTTTGGTCCTTTTGAGCTCGCGGTCGTAAGAGATTTTGCCATGAAGGTCTATTTGGAATTCACCGGTTTGGATGCCCAAGTTAATGGCACCAAAACCTGCCAGTTCACAAGTTTCTGCATCAAGTACTAATAAATTTGACAACGAATCTGTTCTTTCTAATCGCGCTTTGGATCCGAGTTCGAATTGCTTGCGCGCAACATTATATTGAACGTATCCGGAGGCACTAAATACACTAGGGTCTTGTGGGCCTTCTTTTACGGATAGAAAAGCAGGATAAATGCGCAGGCTATCTTTGCGTTCTGTTTGTCGCCATACAAAACCAACCGCTAAATTACGACCTGTGGCATCTTTTGGATTCTCTGAAATCGGAATCTGAATTTGCTTGGCATTAATGGTGTCTTTGAAAGCCATCCATGATTTGTTGTATTGGCATGGATGTGCCAATTTGGTCGAGCCATCTAATATAAGGCCAGGATTGCTTGCCTCAACGCGCACTTTTCCATAATAAGCAAACTCCGGACTCAATTGAAAAGAAGTTTTTTCAGCGACAGTGCCTTCTGCAACTGTTTTCGTTTGCTCATAGCTGATTTTTGCCATCTGAATATTCGTTCGGGCGGAATCGCGGTCATAGTATGGATACCAAGCATTTCCATTGTATGCAAAGCGGCCATCAATATGGATATTTGCTTGTTCAAAACGATGGAATTTCGTGATGTAATTGGCCAGTACTTTTGCATTTTTCAAAGAATCCATGGCTGCGGCCTTACGTATCCTAACTCTTGATGAATCTGGGAAAATACGGGCATCACCAACTTGAATGAAATCTACAGCATCGCAAACAATAAGTTGAGTTTTGAGGTCATATTTGGCACTCAAAGATTTGAATTGCAAGGAATCTTGCTTGACTGCGGTGGAATAAAAATTATTTTTGGTTAGGTCTGCGCCACTTTCAAAAGTTGTTTCACCACCTTTGTTTTTCTTGAAGTCGAGTGTTTCGGCATCCATGAACCAATTGAATTTATCCATTTGGCAATAGTACTCATTGGCCGGAAACATGATGCGCTTGGTGCCGTTTGATACAAACTCCCCTACTCTTGTTTCAAAACTCAGGTGGGCTTTCATTTCATCGGATTGTATGGCTAAAGGATTCTCGCCATAACTCGAAAAGCGATTACGCAAGGCGAAGGCAGCATTTTCAGATCGGACATCGACGTCTGTAAATTGAAAATCTTGCGCTGTTAGCTGGGCATCTTTGTAAAAAAATGCGCCTTTACCGGTCATGGCTTTTTGATTGATTGTGATTTCACCATCCAGGGCCGCATTTTCTGCAAAAAGCGTCAGCAACTCTTCACCGTAGCTTGCTATTTTCATACTGGCCTTTTTGGGCTGATAACTCATGTAGGCCTTTTCTGCACTGGCAACCGGATAACGAATACCTGTATTGCGTACAGGTGCTGCAAACTTAACGAGTCCGATAGCTGAATCTGGTAAAAAGGTCAGTTTTTTGGAAATCGCTGTGGTGTGTAAAAACTCAATGGTTCCCGAACCTTGTAGACCATTGTTCGAGAGATAAATTTGATTTTTATATTTTGAACTTGTCTCGTAGAATGCCAAGCCTTCGGAAGGTGCAGCGGTAACAAAACCAAATGAATAATCTTTCATAATGCGCAAAGGCTCATTGAGTTTTGGGAAAATTCCGGCTGAAATCAATTGACCTTCTAACTTTAAACTTTGCTCTGAAAAATTGTCGAGGCTATCCATTTCAAAGTTGGCCACTTGGTAATAAAATCGTGTGCTGTCATAGGCCCCGCGCAAAATTTCAGGATTATTGTAATATACAAAAGAAGGTGCAACGGTAGTCATGTAAGGGAAACGCCCGTTAGCCGCTACTTTGCCTGCTTTATTTGACGGTAAGTCGATATAGACCGTTCCTCTAAGGCCTTTGATTGAACTACGCATTTCAATCGGTGTGGCACCGTCTTCTTTTTGTAACGGTCTTACCCTAAATCGGGTATCGACTGTTGTATAAAGATTCACTAAGAAATTGTCGTATTCGAATCTGGCTTGCTTTGTAAGAATCTCACATTTACCTGCTTTTAAAAGCCCTGAGAAAACGATATCTCTATTTTGCAGCAATGTTACTAATGTAGTATCCGGAAATAAACTCACCTGCTGGGAAGCTGAGAGTACTACTTGTTTGACTTCGCGCACATACAGCACTTGCTGATCGAGTTGGATGGTTGCATAGGCCTGCTCTTTTGACTTTCGGAGGTCACTTTCAATGCGTAAATTATCGAAATCTGTAGCACCTTGGCTTGCAGCAGCATAAGCCAATAATTTTTGAGAAACAAGCCATTTTTTTTGTTTGGGTTCGGCAATTAAAAAACCTGCAGCCGCTAAATCTACAAAGAAGGGCTTAACTTGATCGATGGTTTTCTTCATGGCATTGGCCAATTCACCTTCTGTGAATGTAGTTCTACCTGTTTCGCTGGCTAAGTTTGCCAATTGATTGAAAGGATGAACACCACCTACACCAGAAAATTTACCATAAAGATTGGCATCAAAATAATCCATCGATTCGAAACGCGCCATTTTTCGCTCTTGCGCTGTACCTACATCAAAAGTAAAGTAAGGTTCTGGACTTCCTTTTTTCCAATTTAAAATTGGCGCGTAGCAGTAAACCTTGAAGTAGTTGTCAATAAAAGGGAAGTATTCTGTGCCCTTTTGCCCTGCAGCCAGACGCAATAATTGCTGCGTTTCATCAAATGTGAAAAAACACTCTTGGATACTAATAGAATCTCCGTTTTTATAGCGCATGACTGCTTTGGCATCGCGTGCCACAATTTGTTGAGGGCTCATTTCAAATCCATCCGCACTGATTTCGAAAAGTGCCTTTCCTCCCCTTTTAAAAATGAGCTTCGCCGGATTACTGGCCGTTCCTTTACCAATAAAATCTGCACCATTCAAGGTAAAGCTACCGTCGTAGTCCATTTGTTCTCGGAGGTTGATAATTTTTAAGCGTTGCTCATAGGAGCTAAACTTTGGAGCCGCCTCCTGTTCGGTAAGGTCCATGTAGGTAAGATCCGTGAGCCTCCCTAAAATTGGGGTGCTGAAATATGGAGTGGTCAATAAGACAGAATCTGCCTTGAGTTTAGCAGCATTGAAGTCACATTTATAGTTTTTGAGCACTGCATAGGTTTCTGATTTTGGCAATCTAGCTTTCTCCCAATTCACTGTTCCTGAAGCACCTACCCATTTTTTACTTTGTACATCAAAAACGCCTGAGGTCTGATAAACCACGATTGAATCCTGATTGCCTTGTTTGGTGAAGTAGTAACATTTCAAATTGGCTTGTTGAACCTTGATTTGTAGCGTTTTCGCTTCAAACCATTCGACCGTACCACCACTTGTGGTCCAGCGATAATTCGCATCTTTGAATAAAGAGAAATCTTGAAAAAAGTCTACGGAAAACTGTAAAAAAGTGCTGAGTTTATCATCAGGACTAGCTGCATAGTCAAATACATATTGGGTCCAGGGATTGGCCAAGCTCGGATTTACTTTTCGCTCCACAATAGCGATACTGGCCTTCATGAAATGATAGATATCTGGAAAAGTTGGCACCTCTTTTTTAGCCAATGAATTACAGTTGTCTACGAGTTTCTTGAACTGCGACTCGTTGAGCAAAGAACCTTTGATTTGCTGTGTAAAATCGGCTTTCAAATAGGCCAAAGCGGCTTCATCAGTGACTAATTGTTGCCATGTTTTGACAAATTTATCGCGTTCGTTCGGGAAGGTTTGAGCATAAAGCGCTTGAGCACCCGTCAGTGCAAGGACTATAGCTATTTGGACTATGTTTTTCATGGCTTGATAAATTGAAGTACCGCCCAATTTTCGCGGTCTAGTGTTTGTTGATGCGTTAGACCTAAAGCGCTGGCCGCAGCTATTAAATCCGGCGCATCTGTTGTGAAAAACCCAGAAAGCAACAACAAACCATTTGGCACCAACGCACTGGCATATAACGCTATTTGCGATAAGAGTACATTTTTATTGATGTTGGCCAAAATTATATCATAAGGTTGTGCGCCAATGGCCTCTGCCCCGCCATGAATGGCTTTAACTTTTGTTGACCCATTGAGCGCGACATTTTCCATAATATTTTCTGCCGACCACGCTTCAATCTCGATGGCAACAATTTCTTGCGCCCCTAATTTTTCGGCAAGGATGGCCAAAACTCCGGTTCCGGCACCCATATCTAGTACGCGTTTACCCTTAAAATCAAGTTGGAACATGGTTTGGCAAATGAGATGAGTCGTTTGATGATGCCCTGTCCCAAAACTCATTTTAGGTAAAATAACAAGCTCCATTCCGTTGAAGGGCGCTAACGTATGAAAAGGCGCTACAATGCGTAGTTTTTCGGCAACATAAACAGGTTCGAACTGTGACTCCCAGGTGGCGTTCCAATTTTGTTGGGCCAAAAGTTGTAAATCAAAGGATTCAATACCCGCGCCTGTTTTTTGAACATCATGAATTAATTGAAGCAATTCATCCCCTCTGTATTCATTTTCAGCAATATAGGCTTTTAAACGAGGCGCTTCCTCCACGAAGCTTTCAAAGCCAATTTCAGCTAAATAAGCCACCAAAATATCTGACCAATTTTCAAAATCGCGAAGGACAATGGTTAATTCGTAATAATTCATCTTAAAGTTGCTCCCATAATTGGTTAAAAACATGTGGATCAAGTGAAGCGCCACCCACAAGCGCACCCGCTACATCAGTGCAGCTAAAAATTTCTGCGGCATTGGCAGGTGTAACGCTTCCGCCATAAAGTACTGGAATATCTTGCCCCTCAATTCCGAAAAGCTCCATTAAATATGAACGGATTGCTTTGTGCATCTCTGTAATTTGGTGTTGATCTGCTGACAATCCTGAACCTATTGCCCATATAGGCTCATAGGCAATAGTTAACAAATGGAGGTGATCAAGCGTAAGGCTAGCAAGCGCTGCTTGAATTTGTGTTTTGATAAATGTCAAATGCAAGTTTTCGTTTCGAACAGCTTGTGTTTCTCCACAACAGAGTATAAAGGGTAGCCGCGCTTGAATACAGGCTTGCACCTTTTGCGCAATCATTTGATTGTCTTCGTGGAATATTTCACGGCGTTCAGAATGCCCAATGAGCACAGATTGCACACCTATACTTTTGAGCTGAGCAAGAGAAAGTTCTCCTGTAAAGGCCCCGTTTTCATGAAAGTAAAAGTTTTGAGCCCCAGCATGCACGGCATGACTGACTTGTTGTATAAACACCGCGCTTGGATAGACACGCAACTCTTTGCGAGGAGCGTTCCATTGAAATTTGGCACTTTCTTGAAGCCAGAGATCGACTTCGGGTTGCGTCAAATTCATTTTCCAATTTGCCGCAAGGATCTTATTTCGCATAAACGAAAATAAGGGTTTTATCAGCGCAACTTTTGTTTTTGTAATTGTGTTTTCAAGTCCTCTTTGTTGAAAGCTTGCGGGCCTTCCGGACTGTGGTAAAATTTCACGGTATTCCCATTCCACAAATAGGCCACTCCAGGCACATCGCGATTTCCACCTAAAACACCCCAGAATTCAATGATGTCCAATACTTTATAATTATAAGATGCAC
>CAYPVA010000071.1:0-9279 GCA_964414045.1 uncultured Lishizhenia sp.
GTATTTGCCGCTTTGTTTTCACCAAGGATCAGTACATTGGGCTTGATAAATTCTTTGTGAAAATCCGTGGTTTGCCCCATGAATCCGTTGATGACATCGACATGGCATTGGGTCAGCATCGTTGGAATGACATCCCATTTGGCTGAAAAATCAAACAAAGTAAATTGATCACTCTTTTCGGTGATGAGCCTTTGGTTGCGTAAATCAGTACCGTCAATGTCTGAATATTCATAGACCATTGGGTCTTTGATGATATGAAAGTTCTGAAAGGCAAATGTATTGTTGAAGTCGAGTTTCTCTTGTGCTCGGGGGTCAGAGGGGCTACCATCAAAAACTGCTTCTTGGATGTCTACATTTTCCGCGGCTAAGGCGATATCAAAGGAGTCTGTTCCCGAACACATGGTAAAAAGAAAACCACCACCGATGACAAAATTGCGAATGTTGACCGCCACTGCACGCTTGAGCGCTGCGGTATTTGCGTAGCCGAGTTTGGTTGCGGAGGCTTCAGTGCGCGCTACTTCTTGTTGGTACCAACTTTGCATGCGGGCGGAACCATAAAACTTACCGTATTGACCTGTAAAATCTTCGTGGTGCAAGTGCAGCCAATCGTATTTGGGCAAAATGCCATTCACAATAGCTGAATCATAAATTTTGTCGTATTTAATTTCAGCGTATTCTAGAACGAGCGTAACGGCGTCGTCCCAGGGCAATTTGTTCGGCGGCGTATAAACCGCAATTTTAGGCGCTTTTTCAAGTTGCACCACCTCCATATTGACCTCTGGGTCGTTGATTTGTGCTTTAATCTGATTGACTTGCCCATCTGCCAGCACCTGATAACTCACATTGCGCAACAAGAGCTCTTCCTCGAGGCGCTGAAGGTGTGGCATCAAAAAGGAACCACCGCGGTAATTGAGTAACCACTCAATAACAATTTCGTTTTCGAGGGTCCAGTAGGCGATGCCGTAAGCTTTGAGGTGATTTTTTTGTGTGTCGTCCATCGGAACCAAGATTTGACTTGCATTCAAATGGCTCGTGTAACAAAGTAAAAATAAAACTAACTGTACCTTAAAAAGGATCCTCATCGCTGTCTTCTTTGCTAAAAATATCTTCTTCGGTTTCATCCATTTTGCTTTTGATTGTATAGGTAGCAAACTCTTGGTTGAACTGATTGAGGCTATTGGAATTCGGATTAGGAAGGTCAAGACCTTCTACTTCGTCAAGGTTTTCAAAACGTGCAAACTCGGGCACAAAGCGCAGTCTGACATTTTTAAGCGCGCCATTTCGGTGTTTGGCGATGATGATTTCCCCTGTGCCTAATGTTGAATTTCCATCGGGGTCTTGGGTAATATCGTAGTATTCCGGGCGATAGATAAACGATACGATATCGGCATCTTGCTCGATGGCACCAGATTCACGAAGGTCGGATAGAAGTGGGCGTTTGTCTCCGCCTCGGGTTTCAACCGAGCGGCTCAGCTGACTCAGAGCAATGATTGGCACATTGAGTTCTTTGGCGATTTCTTTGATAGACCTCGAAATCGTAGAGATTTCTTGCTCACGGTTTCCGCCACTTTTGGAATCTTTGGCACTCATGAGCTGTAAGTAATCGATGATGACCAGATCAATGTTGTATTGTGCTTTAAGGCGGCGACATTTTGCACGAAAGTCAAAAATGTTGATACCGGGAGTGTCGTCAATGTAAATCGGCGCCTCAGCTAGTTTACCAATGCGGGTGTGTAGTTGTTGAAATTCGTGCTCTTTGAGGTCTCCTTTTCTGAGTTTTTCTGCTGGCAGACGAGATTCACTGGCAATCAGACGTTTGACTAACTGAACGGAGGACATTTCCAAGGAAAAGATAGCCACACCTTTCCCGTAGTCAACGGCTGTGTTTCTTGCCATGGATAAGACAAAAGCGGTTTTACCCATACCAGGACGGGCGGCTAATACAATCATGTCTGAGCGCTGCCAGCCTGCTGTTACTTTGTCGAGGTCGTGGAAGCCGGTCGGGATTCCAGAGACGCCATCGGCATTCTTGGATGCCAATTCAATTTCATGAATGGCTTCTTGGACAATATACGACATCGTACCGACTTGCTTAGACATGTTGTTTTCAGCGATACTGAATAAATCCGACTCGGCATCATTTAACAAGTCAAAAACATCTCGGGTGTCGTCATAGGCGTCGCGGATGATTTTTGAACTGACATTAATGAGTTCGCGTTTGATGAATTTTTCAGCAAGGATCCGAGCGTGGTGCTGCACGTGAGCTGCACTTGCTACTCTTGTTGTTAAGGAGGCCACATAGGGAGTGCCGCCAGCTAATTCGAGTTCGCCACTTTTTTGAAGTTGTGAAGTAACAGTTACGAGGTCAATAGGGTTGGTGGCTGCAAAAAGCGCCCTAATTGCTTTAAAGATATGTTGGTGTCTTACGTCGTAAAAAGTTTTTTCCGAGAGGATGTCAATGGTGTCGTTGATGGCTTTGCTTTCAAGCATCATGGCGCCAAGCACAACTTGCTCGATATCAGTTGCTTGAGGAGGTATTCTGCCAATTTCAGCTAGCGCTTGTTGGGCGTTTTTCACACGTGTTATTGGCTTTCTATTGCTGTCCTGGTTCTCCATTTAACAAATATAGGCAAAGGCAGTTGTTTATTATAATTTGCCAAAAAGGAGTTATAAAAAAGTTGTAAAGGAGGGTTTTGAACAATTGTTGATATCAGCGCAGTTCTTTCTTTGCGGCTGTGGTACCGATTGTTCTTGTAATGACGTCTTGTTCTAACTTTGGGGAGCGTGCAGGGGAATAGGCTCTGCCGTAAAAGATGATTTGCAAATGGAGTTTATTCCAAAGGTGTTCTGCAAAAAGTGCCTTGGCATCTTTTTCTGTTTGCACTACATTTTTTCCGGAAGTCAGGCCCCAACGCGTTAGCAGACGGTGGATGTGTGTGTCCACAGGAAAAGCCGGATAGCCAAAAGCCTGAGACATCACAACAGACGCCGTTTTATGACCTACACCAGGCAATGCCTCGAGTGCTTCATAGTTTTGCGGAACCTCGCCATTGTATTGCGTTACTAATATTTGAGAAAGTGCACTAATAGCGGCAGCTTTTTTGGGAGATAAACCACAAGGTCTGATGATGGCCTGTATTTGCGCAGTCGGGACCTTCGCCATATCAAACGGATTGTCGGCCAGTTCAAAGAGCGCAGGAGTTATTTGATTGACCCTTTCATCGGTGCATTGTGCGGAGAGTAAAACAGCTACCAGAAGCGTATACGGATCTTTGTGATCTAGTGGAATAGGGGTGGTAGGGAAGAGTTCTTCAAGTGTTTGGACCACAAACTGGGCTTTTTCTTTTTTTGTTTTCATAGGAAGCCAAAGCTAATGAGGTGTAACCACCGTTGTTCGGTAAATAAAAAATACAATATGAAAGGCCCAATAATAAACCTTGAAAAGTAAGAGCCCGCTACAAAGATAATATCGGCACTTGCGTAGCGCCAACTTATAAAAGGAAAAAGAAATATCAGGCTTATCCAGATTTGCGCCCAATAAAAAGTAAAATGCACAGGCGTTTCTTTGACAAAATGCTGCTCTTGGAACCGTATAGATTTCACTTGGTGTAGCCAAGGAGTTTCAATAGTTTGAATGTCACTAGATTTGATCAATTCTTGGCTGAAAAAATCGGCAACCCAAAAGCTTCTGCCGTCAGTACTTTTAAATAACTGCACAAAATGCCCATTCATGCTTTGGTAGGTTTTGAGTCCGAATCTCTCTGGGTACACCCGCGTTTGTTTTTCGCTCAGAAAAAAATCAATCCAAACGACAAAAAATAAACAGATACCTAATGCTGCTGCAGTTTGGTGCCACCTCCCTTTCCAAGAAGTTTTTAAATCTTGGAGGTAGGCTATTTTATAGGCTTCTTCAGCAGCTTTTCGCTGTGCAAATTTTTCGCGGGCATGTTTTCTGTATGCTTCGTAAGAAGCGCGTTGATTGGCGTCTTCTTGGGCTTGTTGCCGCTCTTTATTTCTGATGTCAGCAGTGCTTTCAATGGAGACCGTTCCGCTGAGCAGTTGTTCATAGGCCCCTTGGATGGCTAAGAACTTTTCTTGGGCACCCGCTTCCTTGTTTTTGTCTGGGTGGTATTTTTTCACCAAGCTTCGATAGGCCCTTCTTATTTCTAGAGGGCTTGCTTGAGGTTTGATACCTAAAATTTTATAAGGATCTCCAGTCTTCATGTCGGATGGATGCAAGAGTTGCTTGCCTTTGAATTTTTAAGGTACTACTTCGGGTAAATTCAGGAATAAAAAGATATTTCTTTGGCTTTTCTGCGGCTTTTAGTGCGAGCGCATCCCAAGAAAAATCAAGCTCAGTAGGTGTCCCTTCGATGACCAACCCAACAACTTGCCCCCATTTCTCATCAGCAATACCGCAAATAAAGAATGGTTGTTTGAGTAAGGCCTGCATTTTTTGTTCGATCAATTCAGGGAGGACCTTTACACCACCTGTGATGATTGCAAAGTCTGCTCTACCAAGCCAGTCAAAATGTGTAGGATCAAGCAGATGAACGATGTCATTGGTGTGAATGGGTTCTTGTTGTAACTCAGGATATCGGATGACCAAACAGTGATTGTTGAGCTCAAAATGTATGCCTTCGAGCGCTTTGAATGGTTGAAACGCAGGGCTATCAATGGTTCTTAACGCAACATGTGAAAGGGTTTCAGTCATGCCATAACTCTGGATAAGTTGGATCTTTTGATCCAGACAAGCATGGATGAGTTCGGTCTCTAGTGGTGCACCTCCAATGAGAATCTGAGCAATATTTTTCAATCGTGGGCAATCGAATTTTAAACTTTCAGAAAGTTGAGTAGGTACCAACGAGATGAAATTGATAAGCGAATCAAAATGTTGCAGCGGCCTTGACGAGGGAAGATCGATCCATAGTTCATAACCTGCAACCTGTGCTCTGGCCAATTGCATGAGGCCGCCAACGCTGGTCAGTGGCAAACAAACCAATGCTCGCGTGTGTGGATTTAATCCCAAGGCTTTAACACTGGCCTTTGCCGAAGTAAGCAATTGTTGTTTATCGTAAAGATAGGTCTGAGGCCTACCTGTAGACCCCGAACTCTTGAATTCAAATGGCAATTCTTTTTGCCAAGAATGAAGAAAGTCTTCTACTTGATAGCGCAATTCCGAAGAATCTGAAACCAAATGCCAATTGGAAGGTATCAATAGTCGATATCTAGGTTAAAGCGATTCTTGAGTGTGTGTAAGTTTGGATTTTTACGCGCAAGGGCTGCAAATTTATCTTTGCCCGTTAAGAATTTGACTTCTTCTTCGCCGGCTTCAGATAAAGTGATCTGGATATCGAGGTGATAGTTGCGCAACTGTTTGCGCATGAAGTCTTTGAAGGCAAGTAAGTGCGTTTGAATGTAATTTTGTTGCACGAGGTTGTCTACAACAAGTTCTAGCGTTTCTTCACTTTTTAAGATCGGGTCTCTTTTGATCAGGGCATTGTAAAACGTTTCCATGCCGTTTTCTTTGAGCTGAAAAGCATATTGCTTCCAAAACATTTTGACATGATCTAAGTGAAAACCTTCCCGTGGTAAGTCTTCTTGTTTGAGCTGATTCGTTCCTTCTTTTTCTTTTTCGAGGACCTCTCGGATAGAAATAATATTGCTCTTCACTTGACCTTGTGGTTTGGTCAAGGTTGGGGGTGGGGTAGATACAGGGTTTGTTGCAGCTGTTGTTGCCGAGTTACTTATTGGGCCGGCTATGGCAGCATTTTCTTTGGGTTGGTGGCCAGGCTTATTAGACTTTCGTAATGATTGCTTTGGAAAAGGAAGGATGTCAATGCGCTCCGTTAGTCCTTTTTTTTTTCTTGCTCTTGCTTGAGTGAGCAGAGTTGCATGAGGGCTACTTCGATCAGTAGGCGTTGATTTTTTGAAGCTTTGTAAGATACGTCGGTCTTAGAAAGTACTTGTAAGCCTCGGAGGAGTCTTTGCCCTTCAATTTCATTTGCCTGACTGATGTAGCGTTGTTTGATGGCATCTGGTGCTTCGAGTAAAGTAGCTGTTTTAGGATCTTTGCAGACTAAAAGATTGCGCAGGTGTTCCGATAAGCCAACCACGAAGTGATGGCCATCAAAGCCTTTTTCGTAGATATCATTTAAAATGAGCAGCGCAGCAGAAATGTCTTCTTTTTCAGCGGCGTCAGTCACCTTGAAGTAATATTCGTAGTCTAGGATGTGCAGGTTGTCAAGCACATTTTGATAAGTCAGGGTTGAGCCTGAAAAAGTGACTAATTGATCAAATATTGATAAGGCATCGCGCAGGGCACCATCTGCTTTCAGGGCAATTTGGTGCAAAGCTTCAGGGTCAGCGGAAACGCCTTCTTTGGTCGCGATTTGAGTCAGGTGATCAGAGATGTCTTTGACACGTATTCTTTGAAAATCAAAAATCTGGCAACGCGAAAGAATAGTTGGAATGATTTTGTGTTTTTCAGTAGTGGCCAATATAAAAATGGCATGCTTTGGTGGCTCCTCTAAGGTTTTTAAAAATGCGTTAAAAGCCGAGGCAGAGAGCATGTGAACCTCATCTATGATATAAACTTTGTGGGTGCCAAGTTGCGGAGCAATGCGCACTTGATCGATGAGGTTGCGAATGTCGTCAACGGAGTTGTTAGAAGCGGCATCGAGCTCATAAATATTGAGTGATGTTCCTGTATGAAAAGACTGACAGGAATCACAGGTGTCGCAGGCTTCAGTTTCAGAAGTGGGATTGAAACAGTTGATGGTTTTGGCCAGTATGCGCGCGGTTGTTGTTTTGCCTACCCCGCGTGAACCACAGAACAAAAAGGCTTGTGCCAAGTGGTTGTTCTTGATGGCGTTTTTGAGTGTGTTGGTAATGGCGAATTGCCCAACAACCGTATCAAAGGTTTGAGGGCGGTATTTGCGCGCAGAAACAATAAAATCACTCATACTTCAAAGTTACCTTTAATTTTTCAAAAAGGTCTCACTGAGCCCACCAATTTTTAGCAAATAAGTTCCTTTTTCAAGGCTTGTCAATGCTATTTTATGGTCTTTTGATACTTGGCCGCTCAGAATAAGTTGCCCGTTCATTTGATAGATTTCAAAATTCAAACCTGAAAATACCGCAGCAAGCGCAATGAAATCTTGGCAGGGATTTGGAAAAATAAATGGGCTCGTTGAAATAAGGCTCGTTTGGTTGGTACTGTCTTCTTGATTGTAGATGTTCAGATAAATTTTAAGCGCTCCGGTTCGAACGTCGCCCCAAATGGTGTATAGTTTGTTTTGATGGAATTGCACATTCAAAAAATCGTTGCCATTTTCTAATAGGATGGAATCATGGGCAATTTGTGGGCTAATGAATATTTCATTGTTCCAGGTGCCCTGACTTTTAATTCTACAAACAATTTCAGTTGGGCTAGAATAGGTATTTGGTATCCCGTTGCGTCTGTCGCGCCAACATACAGCAATGTCTCCGTCTGAATCGAAGTCAGCCCATGCGAGGTCTTGTAAAGCGCCATTTGCTTGCGCATCGTTGTTGACGCGAACTGGTGCGGCCCACACGCCGTTTACTTTCTCGATAAGTGCAATATCTGGGTCGCCAAATACGTCTGTTGCAAAAGTGTAAACGGCGTTTGTTGCATCGTTAGGATTGAGTGCAAGGTGTGGGCCTTTTTTAATGCTGTCGTTGCTGCTTCCAAAACCAAGCCCCTGAAATGCTACAGAATAAGTATAAAAGGAAGAAGGTGCTGTTTTGCTGACTTCTATAATCCGTGGCAAAATGCTTTGAGTTGGGTCATAACTCGGGTACAGTGCCATGAAGGTGCCGTTATTGGAAAAAGCTGGCGAAGGCAGGGGCTGACTCAAGAGATCTCCTGCTAAGTAGGGAGTAAGGTCTAGTTCTTGAAGGCTGAAAGTAGCGCCTTGGTCTGAAGAAATAGCCACATAGGGATGATAAGGCGCTAGCACCATGCCTGGTTGTTTCGCGTTGGTGCTGGTAATAACGACGCTTCCCGTAAGTGGATCAACTGCAATCCATGGGCGGTCAATACACAGTTTATTAGGGCAAGATGTAATGGATCTGGCAACAGTGGCAGAGCCCCAACTAAGCCCAGCATTAGTAGATTTCCTGCAGACTATAGCGCCATTTGTAAAGTTGACGTTGTCATAATCAATGTAGGCCATGTATAAATTACCTTGTCCGTCAAAAGCCATAGAGACATCTGCACTGCTATTACCCGCTTGCTGATGCGCTTGCCATATTGGTGAAGACCAGCTCAGGCCGCCATTTGTGGACACCGCACTTTTAATGACTATTTTTTCATTGAATTGAAAACCCATCCATGCTGCAACCATGCGCTGCGGATTGGTTGGGTCAATAGCAAGATAGGGTTCGCCTTCGAAAAATTGCCCGCTAGATATTAATACATTCTGTGCGTTCAATTGGCTTGTAAAGCAAACCAATAGTAAGGAAAAAAGACCAATCATTTTCATGCACTAAAAGTATAAAAAAAGGGCCACCAAATGGCGGCCCTTCGTATTGAAAACAGGGTAGTTTAGAAATCTTTTGGCAAAACTTCTTTTGGATTGACTTGAATGCTTTTAACTACGGCATTGAAGGACATTTTACCCATATTGATGGTGTATTTCTGGGCAAACAGATAACCGTTTATGTTTTGATAATCATCATATGTAATTGATGTTTCAACGGTTTGTTCACCTTCTTTACGCACATTGATGGTTTTGTACTTTAAAAAAGTCGTGGCGTCATAGTAATCAAAACTTTCAGCCGTCCCGTCGTTGGTGTAAAGTAAATAACATGCTTTGTTATCGATGGTTTCTATTCCTTTGATTTCGTGAGTCATGCCATTGACTAAGTAACCCAATTCTGGGATAAATCCACTGGCTTTCATTTTGGCAGCTAGTTGTTCAGCACCAAGGTCTTCACGGCCGCCCTGCATGCTGAAATTATAGCCACTTTTCCCGTCGAAATATGATTTTTGAATGACCATTCCGGGCATTTCCATTTTGCTGGCCTCGTTTGTAGGGGCCCAAAAATAATCGGTACTCGTTAAGGCGAAAGGCATCTGTCCATTGCTCAATTCTGAAACCCTCACGTAGGATTTGAGTGCCTTCACTTTTTTGCTGAGTTCTTTCGGGTTTTTGGAGGCAGTAAGCGCCATAGCATAGCGATTGATAAGCGTCTGGGCGTCGATATCTGCTGGTTTGATATCTTTTAATTCATTGCCAAAAGCATCGAGTTTTT
>CAYPVA010000072.1:0-9190 GCA_964414045.1 uncultured Lishizhenia sp.
TTTTTATTGATCGGTTGCTTGCTTTTTTGAACATTGAAGCCCATGTTGACACCTATGTATCCGCCACCTTTTTGTGAACTGTAGAAAATGTTCAAGGGAATGTTCAAGGCTCCTGCCTGGAAAGTACGACCAAAAGCAATCAAGAATGTTGGTGAAAGCGCTTTAGTGCCTCGTTTGTCAAAGTTCTTTTCAAAATTATAGCCATGTCCTGGTTTTGTCGGATCTATAACTTCTCCATTGTAAACACCATTGTTGGCCTGTACGAAATCTGCCCATTCTGTTTCAGTAAAATAGCGTTTGTCATTGTACACTGAGTAATGGTTGTCCTTATCAATAAAGCCAGAGGAAGTTGCTGAGATCCCAAAACGAGGACCAAAAGCAAACTCCCAGTTGGCCTTACCAAAACGGAAACCGTTTAACAAAGAGATCGACGGAACAAACTGACCTTGCTCAAGGCCTGATACATTGACGATACCTTCAACGAGGGCAGAAAAATTCTCCGTACCCACATATTGTCCTTCAATTTGATAACCAATCATGGAGGTGAAAGGTTGAATACCTAAACCACCATAAGCAGTTGATCTCTGTGCAAATTCATTGACGCTACCAGTAAGATAAGCAAAGCCAATACGCGGACCTGAATTATTGATTTTTCCAATGTTGTTAGAAGTGATTACTTCATTTTTAAATGCCAAGCGATCAGTAATGACTTTGTCAACAGTGATGCCGTGCATGTCTGCCAACACGATTTCGATCATGCGCTGGATTTCTGTTTCTTGATTGTCAAACTCTCTAACCGCTGACTTATAAAGTGCTTGATTCTTGACATCGATGATTTTAATGGTAACAACAATTTTATTGCCCAGGCCATCAAGGCTACCTGACATCACGTAGTCTACTTTGAGCTCATTACCCAGTTTGGTCAAGCAATTTTGGCCATAACAACCTGTTCTGTACTCTTCGTTTGCTTTGATGACTTCATTCATATCAAACTCATCATAAACTTTGTATTTATTGATTTTGATGAGTTCAAGACGCATCATTTTTGCGGCAGCTTCAGGACGAACCGTTAGGGTATTGACGTTGGGGTTTGAAACGGCAATTGTTGGATTGTTTTGAGCCAAATAACTGGTGTTTAAACCAAATAAAATGGCTACAAATAATAATGCTGAATGTAATTTTTTCGTTTTCATAATATACATTTTGGTCCCACAAAGGAAGGTCAAAATGTACGGTGTAGAAAACTGAATTACGGGTCTAAAAAGTAATGAGTTGCATTTTTCGCAACTAAGAATGAAATTCGAGGTCAGCTTCTATCTTTTTTCGAAACAGACCGATGGTTCTTTCAAATTCCGCAAAGTAGTTGCGGCGTTCCTTTTCATTTACTTCAGAAATCAGGCTTGAATTGGCCAATTGTTTATCGATAACTTGCTTGGCATCTTGCACATATTGCGGATCGTTTGTCTGCAAATAGTTCATGATATTATGACTCAGGAATAAACCTTGCTTGTCCTTGCTTTCATAATAAAAGGCGGAGTCGGCGTTAATGGTTTCATTGAAATACATTTCAAAGCGATTACCAGTGGCTGGAATTTGAGTCCCGTAGATGAATTTTTTACCGTGGTCTGCTTGTTCGCGCAAATGCGCTGAAAACATCAAGAGGCGATCACAGAGAAACAATGCATACTGTGGATCTTCAAATTGATTGGATTTATAGTAGTAGAGAATTTGACGCAAGTAGCCACGCATGAGTTCTGGGTCAAAAATCTCAACCGAATGAATGGTGTTGTAGGCCTGAAGAATGGATTTTCCTAATTCAAAAGCGCGCTCCGTTGTTTTTTCATGTCGGAACAAAACATCTTTATAGTCTGGAATTTGCAAATGTGTTTTGGCCCAAAAAAACAACTTGAATCGGACTAACTGTGGGAAATTCAACAACTGAAAAAAATGCGTGTTGTTGATGGTCAACATAATCTTGGGATCCTCAAGGTGTTTGAGTCGCTCAAAAGCTTCTAAAATACCCTCTAGATAAGACTCTAATGAAAAATCATAGGCATTCAGCGGTGTGTATCGGAAAATGACATTGCTTTTCTGCTGTTGGATAAGCGCGTCAAATGAAATGTCAAATGTTTTACAAAGTCGTTTGATTTCATCGATGGTCAGGGCGGTTTCGTTGCGCATGCGGCGATAGGCTGCATCCATACTAATGTGCAACGTTTCGCTCAAAACGAAACCCAAGGCATCTCCTGGAGCCAACTTTGACTTGATTAATTGAAAGAGTTGATCCTGGGTACTGTCCATTTTTAAAACTTATAAAACCAACTGAGCATTGGGACCGGAAAAGAATAATTATTGGTAAAGTTTTCTGTATTCGTTTTCACTTCTCTTTTTCCGATGATCCCAGCGAGTGTGACTTGAAAAGCACGGTTTTGATCCTTTTGAAAGCGCATTCCCGGCATAAAGACTACATTAGTTGCTTTTACCTCAGCAAAAGGATCGCCATAGACTACATAACTTGGCTGAAATGTATTTGGATCGTAGAAATACTCGATAGATTGGTAATCGAATATTTTTCGGGTTCTGCCTGTAATGATCATCGCATCCCAAACAAAACTTGCTTTTTTTCCGACCGCAGTAATTCCCGAAATACCAATGACTGGCGATTGGAAGTTCCCTACTTCATTTTGATAGTTTATCGTTTCTGGAACTGGGAAAGAGTAAACCCCTTGTTGAAGCACTGCTGCATACGTGCCCGGTGTGTAGTAAGTGTAATCGTTCGTGAAATTAAAGCCTGAGTTGAAGTAAGCATAGCCTAAAGAAATAGTGGCATTCGTGCGGCGCGTGCCATAAGTTGCCATGGCCCAATGTAAGCCACCGTATCCTTTACCTTGATTGAAATAACCTGACGAACCAAGTAGGGTTCCGAGACCAAAATTCAATTTAGGATTTTGCGTAGGAATGGTGTATTTAAATGCCAAAGCAATAGGGCTTGCAATCCAAGTAGCCATGACGCCTACACTAAAATTTTGGGCCACCGATAAATGCACTTCAGGACCATATAAATTGACCATTGCGTAATTTTCACCTTTTTGAATTGGAAAAGCATTGGTCGTAAATTGGTAGCGGGTTGTAAATACACCTTGTCCTAAAAACTCACCGGCCCTGTAATCATTTTGGAGGTCAACTTTGGTGATGCTTTTAACCTCAGATTTAGGAATGTAAATTTTTCCCAATTGGGTGGTTTGCAATAAAATTTCACGACCGTCGTCTGATATAATTTGCCCCACATATTCTACGCCATTATTGCGAACAATTAGGTATTTTGTAGTGTCTTGTTCTGGGGAAGTTGAGGGTTGTTGTGCTACTGCTAAGAAGCTAAATAGGACAAATACAAAGGAGATGAGTACTTTCATTTTTATTTTAAATTTAAACAAATTTAGTCATTCGTATAGGTTCTTTGCACCCGAGGTGAGATACTTGTAAGAATTTCATAAGGAATTGTATTTGCTGCAATGGCTAAGTCTGTTAGGGTTTGATAAGATCCAATGATTTCAACTTCGTCATTGAGGCTTACCTCAGGATCAACCCGAACCATGATCATGTCCATGCAAACACGACCAATTGTTGGGCAAAACTGCCCATTGATAAACACACCGCCTTTTCCGCCACTGAGGCATCTGAAAAATCCATCGGCATAACCTACTGGAATGATGGCTATGTTTTGTTTCTGTTGTAGCACCTCAGTACAGCCATAGCCTACACAAGTACCGGCTTCAAGCGTTTTAATCTGAGAAATACTGCTGCGCCAAGATATGACAGGTCTTAATTGGCTGGCAAACTGAGGGTCGTGATTGACTCCAAAAAGTCCAATTCCTAAGCGGACCATATCGTATTGTGCCGCTGGAAAATGTGCTGCGCCTTCCGAATTGAGTAAGTGACGTAAGACAGGATAAGGCAAAGCCGACATGATTTGTTGGCTGAGTTGCTCAAAAAGCGCAATTTGCTGTGCATTCATTGAATGAGCCGGTTGGTCTGCACAAGCCATGTGGCTGTAAATACTTTTAACCTGGACTTCAGGTTGTGCAAGCAAAGTTTCGAGCAGCACATCTATTTCATTTTGTTGCATGCCGAGGCGATGCATTCCTGTATCGAGTTTGATATGAATTGGATAGGCTTCTCTTCCGCGTGCAATCAGTTTTCGGATAAAAGTATCTAGGTGTTCTAAACTATAAATAGCAGGTTCTAACTGAGCATCAATGCAGATGTCAAAGGCCTCTGGCTCGGCATTCATGACAAGAATCGGTGTTTGTATGCCTTGATTTCTGAGTTCGCGACCTTCATCGGCATAGGCTACCCCTAAATAATTGGCGCCACTGCGTACAAGCTGTGCCACCCATTGCCCGTGTCCTGCGCCATAAGCTTGTGCCTTTACCATCACCAACAGTTGCGTTTCTGGCCGCAATAATTGCTGATAACGCTTCAAATTATGATGCAAAGCAGACAAATCGTAACTGACGCTCGTGCTATGTTTTTTCAGGCGCCAATGTTCGAGTAATTTTTCCGTGACCAAATGGTCATTCCCTTTGATGAGCACTACGTGATCATTTAAAACAGGAAGATCCTGAGTTAGTCCTTCCCAAATATAATATTCCTCAATTCCGTATGCTTGAATTAGGCTTTCGATAGCTGCTCTTTGTGCTTTTTGCTCAGTTTTTAGATAACAACAAACCATTGGTTTTTTACCAACAGCAAGCGTTTTTAAATAAGACAAGGACCCTTCAAAAGCAATTAAATCAAGCGTATATGCATCATTGATCAACACCGAGGCGTTGATTCCTTCAATGGTTTCGAGCCTGAGTGCGAGGCGCGGTAAACTGGCTATATTTTTCAACGTAATATGGCCAAAATGCTGTGCGCAAGTGAGTGCTATTTTTGCATTTTGAATGCTCACTGGATCCTTAAAAGGAATATGCGCAATTAGCTCATGAATACCTTCTTCACTTTCAACCTGAAGGTTTTCACCATTGATTGTCCATGTGCAGGTCTTCATTAAAGTTTGGATTTCTGCAGCGAACGCTGTTTTGTCTTTGAATTCATTCCCGCGTTGCAAACAATTGGTAATGACCCCGAACTGGGGTTGAATCATGGCCTTCAAGGCTGCCATTTCACCTGGTTTGGTAGCTGCGGCTTCGATCAGTCCTAAATCAGCTTCAAGCGGTAATTCTAACAAAGAAAGTGCAACTCCTAACTGGGAATTATAGCTTTTGGGGCTCCTGACCACATGTAACTGTCCGGCCAATAAGTGATGAATCCACTCCTTGACTGTCGTTTTTCCCAAAGAACCTGCAATGGCGACTATAGGATATTTGATTTGTTGTCTTCGTGCAATGGCTAATTCATGCAAGGCTTGTAAAGTATCTGGAACTTGAAAAAAGACAGCTGCGGTGTATTTTTCGCTTGGAATTTTTTCAACTACAAAATACCGAACCCCCAACTCATATGCCTTGCGAATATACTGATGGCCATTTTGCTGAGGACCTTTCAATGCAAAGAACACGACGCCGGTTGTCCGAATGATTTTTCTAGTATCATAGACGACTTCTTGTATCGATTCATTAGATGTGCTATCCCCTTCAAGTTGGGCACTGAGGATGTGCTGGAAATCTGAAATGGGGATGTCTAGTTTCATGGATTGTTTTGTTGATAACAAGAACGGCAAAGGGGTTTGTATTTTTCGATGGCGCCAACAAGCACTTGCTCTTTTTGTGATACTGTTCGGTGTGAAAAGTGTGCCAAATTACCACAATCAACACAAACTGCATGAACCTTACTAACGTATTCTGCAATTGCCATTAATTGCGGCATTGGACCAAATGGTTGGCCCAAATAGTCCATATCAAGACCAGCAATAATCACACGAGCGCCTTGATTAGCCAACGAAGTACAGATTGGAATGATCTCTGCATCAAAAAATTGTGCTTCGTCGATGGCTACAATGTGTTCTCCCTGCCATTTTTCCTCGATTTCATGGGCGTTTTGACACCTTACGGCAGCCCAACTTTGACCCACATGACTCACGACATCTTGACTTGCATAGCGTTCATCAAGACTAGGTTTTACGAGTAAAATAGCTTGATTTGCAAACTGTGCCCGACGCAGCCTTCGGAAAAGTTCTTCGGTCTTGCCCGAGAACATGGATCCGCAAATGACTTCGATTGAACCGAGTTGCCCTTTATCTTTGCTAAATTGCTCTAAAAACATAGTGTCAGTGAATCAGATTGTGAAATGTTTTCTAATTTTGGTTCAGGTTCAATTGGGTTCCCGATTGCACGAAATTAATAAGTTATAAGCAATGTCCGAAAAAACTCCTACTCTAATGATTAAAACAATCCTTGGTCACCTCGAAACTGGTATTGAAAAACTCGAAACTGGCCAGTTAAGTCCAGAAGACATGGAATTACTCGTTGAGGACGCCAAAGAACTCTATGAACGCATGGTCATTATGCGTTACAAAATATACGAAACCAATGTTTTAGGTGTCTCTGCACCGGTAGTATCTGCAAGTATCAGACAACCTGAAATAGAAACACCCATTGACTTATTTGGTGCCATTGACCTCAGCACTGAGCCAGAATTTGAAGTCACTTTTGCCAACGAAGACCCTGTTGTTGAGGCCCAAACCGTTGTTTATCCTTTAGAGGAGGCGCAAGAAGAAGAAATTCAAGAGCAGGAAGAAATATTAGAACAAGAGGAAATACTTGAAGACGAGCAAGAAGAAGAATTCTTTGAAGACGACGAAGCGCAATTAACTGAGCACGAAGATTCAGCAACACAATTTGAAGAAGAAACTGACGAAGAATTGATAGCCGCTGATGAGGACTTGATCGAGGAAAAAGCCGCTGAAGAAGTGCTATTTAATGAAGAACAAAACGAAGAAACATTCGAAACTTTACAAGGATCGGCTGAAATTCTAGAAGAAGTACACGTGCCCGAAGAAGCGCATTACGAACCTCAATTTTCTGCGAGCCAGCCCATTTGGATGGCAGAAATGGAAGCCAACATCAGAGACAACCGCAGCGTATTTCCACTCGAAACGCTTGCTGGTGCCTTTACACTCAATGAAAAATTACAATTCATCAATGAGCTTTTTGATGGTTCTTCTGATGATTTTTCTGCTTCAGTAAAACAACTCGATCAATTGGCAAACATGGACGCAGCACGCAACATGCTCACTGAGTTGTCTCAGACTTTCAACTGGGACACCGAATCAGAAATCGTAGAAGATTTCTTGTATAAGATCTGCAGACGTCATGCGGCTGGCGCTTAGTGCGGTTGTTCTAATTTTTACCATTGGCTACACTTTTGGCCAATCCTATCCTTACAAAAAGGCCATAGAAGAATTATGTGCTCCGGCCTATTCCGGTCGCGGCTACGTTGATCAAGGCGCTCAAAAAGCGGCGGCATACATTGCGCAAGAGTTTCAAAATATTGGCTTAAAACCGCTGCAAAAAAAATCATTTCAGCAATATTTCAATTTTCCTGTTCAAACCTTTCCCGGAGCTTGCCTATTGATCATTGGATCTGATACCCTTCAGCCCGGCAAAGATTACATCGTAGATCCGGGCGCTGCAGGCACACAAATTCAGCGGCAATATCAATTGGTCTATTGCAACGCAAAGTCGCTCTATCGCAGTGTAAATGCCTTTAAACCCTGTCCTGCTGATCGCATGCTGGTTGTGAAAACTTCAGGCTTTGGTGGAGATACCAATAAAGTCATGCAAGCGCGTCTCAATGAACTCAAGCAGTTTGCAGCCGTCCTTGAAATTACGGCGTCCAAACTCACGTGGTCGGTCAGCCAAACAAGCTTGCCCTACCCTGCTTTCACAGCAAAAGAAGCGCTTTTCGAAAGCCAACCTAAAATTGCTACGATTCAGCTCGAAAGCACCTGGATCAAAAAATATAAAAGTAGCAATGTGCTTGGCTACTTACCCGCAGCCGAAGATGCCAAAAACAAACCCTATATTGTACTGACCGCACACTACGATCATTTAGGTCGAATGGGAAAAGAAACCTATTTCCCCGGGGCAAATGACAACGCTTCTGGTATTGGAATGCTTTTGTACTTGGCTCAAGAGCTGAAAAAACAACGCAATCCGAATTACAATTATCTATTTATCGCTTTTAGCGGGGAAGAAGCGGGCTTATTGGGTTCAGCTTATTTTGTAGGGCATCCATTAATACCGCTCGAGAAAATTCGCTTCTTATTAAATACCGATATCATGGGCAGTGGTGAAGAAGGTATCACTGTAGTGAATGCGACACTATTTAAGCAAGAATATGAAAAATTGGTTAAAATCAACCAAGATGGTGGTTATTTATCTCAGGTCAAATCAAGGGGTCCTGCCGCTAATTCTGATCATTATTTTTTTACTGAAAAAGGAGTGCCAGCATTTTTCGTTTATACAATGGGGCCCAATAAAAATTACCACGATGTTTTTGATCAATACGAAGCTTTGAGTTTTGCCGCGTTCGAACCGCTTGCCCAACTACTCTATGCATTTCTCAATTCATTTTAACCTTCGTACGATATAACTGGTTTGGATCACCAAGACGGCCAAAGATAAGCCCAATAAATAGAAAATAAAGTAAGTGGCTTGGTTGGTATAAATTAACGCGAGTAAAACAGACAAATAACCTAACATTTGTGTGGTAGTCAGAACAAGCAAACGCAAGGTAAAGGCCTCAGGATTGCCTTTGTTTTGAAAGAAAAGAATACCTGTAGAAATCAGTATGATAAAAAATGAACTAAATTGTGCGATGAGTAATTCGCGCTGAGTCAGTTTAAATATGCCAATAAAGTCCAGAAATGCAAATGCCAAATGGATGGAAAGCATACTCAATAGATAGGACCAAGCAGTAAAACGCCTTTTCAAGTTACTTTTCTTTGGAAATTGCCAGCACTTCTTTGATGACAAGATAAAGACCAATTGCAACCCCAAATAAACCTAAAACGATGGTCCAGAGGGAATTGTTGGTGTGGTACTTGTGATCGAGAAACGTACCGAGCCATGAGAAGCCACCAATGACAGCTGCCATTTGAATGGCCGCAGAACTTAAACGCAAATAAGGATTTGAGTTGGAAGCCAAATTATTCGTCAAAAGCAGGCTCAGCATCGAGCTTTGCTGTGCT
>CAYPVA010000073.1:0-9189 GCA_964414045.1 uncultured Lishizhenia sp.
GAATTTGAAGTGTATAGGTTTTTCCAACCTCACCGATCATACCTAAAGAAATGTAAGCGCACAGGTGTAAGCTGCTCAATTGTGCCGCAGGAATGCCAAAAATTCCGGCAGCAATGTCTTCTAGTCCTGGAGGTAAATCATCGGTGCAAATTTTTGTAAGAGTATCAGTTTGCGTACCATCGGAAAGCAATACAATGGCATCGTCTACAAAACTATTGAGATAAGATTCAAAGTTGGTGGTTGAATATACATTACTGGTTTTAGAAAGCAATACAATGGCGGGCATACCGGTTTCGATGCGTCCGTCAACGACTAATTGTTCTTTGTAGCCAGGCAAGTCAATTTGAACTTCTTTGGTACAAGAAGTAATGAAACTCAAAGCTACAAATAAGAGGCCCGTAAATTTTAAAATTCGAAATTCCATGTGGCACTTGGGATAATTGGAAATAAAGAAACTTGTTTGATTTTCAAGGAGAAATCACCAGACATGAAATCACCATCGTTGTCGACGTATAAAAAGAAGGGATTCATGCGGTTATAGACATTATAAATAGAAAATGACCAATTGCTTTGGTAAGCCTTCTTAACTTGAATGTCAAGCCCTGTTGCAGGATCTGTTTTTGTCTTGAATTTTTTACCATAACGCGTGGCACTGAGGTCAAGGCGATGATATGGGGCCATTCTTGTTGAATTTCTTGGGCCGTACTGAAAAAGAAGATTTTGATCTTGCACATACCAACTTGCAGGCAAAGTTAGTGTGTTTCCGGTCGCGTAGATGAAGCTTGCGCTAAATGTCCAGGTATCGTTGAGTTTGTAGGACCCGACTAACGTGAGGTCATGACGACGGTCGTATTTTGCGGGGTATATGGCGCCCTCATTGATATCCGGAAAGCGCCTCTCTGTTTTGGCCCATGTATAACCTATCCAACCAGTGAAAGCACCTTGTGCTTTTTTAAGGAAAAACTCAGCTCCGTAGGCCCACCCCTCTCCATAAACCAATAAATTATCGGTGTTGTCACTGATGTTATCACCCGGGAGTGCGCCTTCTTTGAATTCGATAAGATTCTTCATCCCTTTGTAATAGACTTCAACCGATGCTTCGTAACGGTCTTTGTCAAAATTCTTGAAATAACCAATTGAGGTTTGAAAACCTTTTTCTGGCTTAGCTAAATCAGTTGTTGGAAACCAAATGTCGGTAGGCAAAGAAACTGCACTGAGCGTCACTAAATGCACATACTGGTAATTGTAGGCGTAACCCGCTTTAATCGAACTGTTGTCGGGAAGTAAATAACGTAACGCAAAACGAGGTTCAAGGCCCTGATAAAAGGCAATGACATCATTTCGGTCATATTTAATGATGGTATCTGATGTTGAAATACCATCTCCTTTTACGTAACGATCAAAAGGTCCTACATGTGCAAACGAACTGTAACGCAAACCTACATTGAAGCGCCATGCGTCGTTTAAATCAAACTCATCCAAGGCATAAACACCTGTTTCATGTGAATAAAGGTGTTGGATTGTACCGGTATTGAAGGTAATGGTATCATCTTGAGCAGATAGACCTTGAGGTGTAAAATCATGGTAGATATATGCCGCTCCAAATTTGATGCGGTGTTTTGGGTTCGGGAAATATGAAAAATCGACCTTCGCGGTGTAATCTTTTATTCCTGAAGTGAGCGCTACTCTGAACTCATCTTGGGTAGAGGCAAATTCAAAGTTGTAATCGGAGTATGTGAGGGTTGTATTTAAGAAAAGCTTGTCGGTAAATAAGTGATTCCAGCGCAATGCTGCAATGCCATTACCCCATGGCATTTCTACTTTAAATCCACCGTTTTGATCTTTAAACGAGAAAATATCTTTGCCGTAGTATGCGCTCAAATAAATGCGGTCTTTGTCGGTGAGTTTGTAGTTGAGCTTGGCGTTGAGATCGTAGAAAAAGTAACCAGAACCCGCAAACGGTGAGGAATCCGGTATAGCCGCCTTCATGATCAGGTCTATGTAAGTTCTTCGGGCTGAAACAATAAACGACCCTTTATCTTTTTTAAGTGGACCTTCAACTGTGAGCCTAGATGAAATGGCGCCTATTCCGCCCTTCACTTTGATTTTTTTAAGGTTACCTTCATTCATGTTCACCTCAAGTACTGAAGACAAGCGACCTCCAAAATTGGCAGGCATGCCGCCTTTAATCAGGTTGACACTATTAATGGCGTCGGCATTGAAAACCGAGAAGAAACCAAAAAGATGCGCAGCATTGTAAACAACACCTTCATCCAAAAGCACCAAATTTTGATCGGGGCCACCACCGCGAACATAAAATCCTTGACCACCCTCGGAAACAGAGGATACGCCTGGAAGTAATTGTAAAGTTTTAACCACATCAACCTCCCCCATAAAAGCAGGTAGGGTTTTGACCTGATCCATCTTGAGCTCCATTTGCCCAAGTTTAGTGGAAGTCACGTTATCAGAGCGCTTGCCGGTAACCCGAATGTCTTTGGTTTCTTGAACTGCCATATCGAGTTCTATGTTTTTGGTTTGACTCTCGTTGAGCACAACCACTAACGTTTGAGTTTGAAAACCATCCGCTCTGAACTCTATTTTGTAAGTCCCGGCCGGAATAGTCAGGCTGTAAAAACCATAAGAATTGACAGCGGTACCTGTTTTGAGCTCTTGCACATAAACACGAGCCGCCCCCAGGGCCTCACCATTTCTGACGTCAGTAATGTAACCGCTCAGGGTTGGTTTTTTTTGGGCAAAAGCACCAAAAGATATGAAGAGCAATGAGATAAAGAGAATTCGGAGCATAGGAGAAAACAATTCTGATTACGAAGGAGTGGTACAAAGGTAACGCTAACACAACAATATTTTGTTACAAATGTTTGTGCCGAATAGTTGTTAATTTTGAGCCCATGGAGTCAACTATTTTTTATTTACCTCATCATCACCTCGGACCGCTACTCGGCATAGGTGTAAAAAGTGAATTAAAGGGTGATGAGCACTTTGAAATAGACACACTTCAGTCCTTTTTATCTGCGCAAAAAGGAAGTTATGTATTTGGCACATTGAGCTATGATCTCAAAAATCATTTTGAAGCATTAAGGTCTCAAAACGAAGATCAACTCGCTTTTCCACTTTTTCATTTTTGGGTGCCAGAGGTTTTATATCTGTGTAAGGATGACTTGACCATTCTTGCTGGCAACAATACACCCGAAAATCAAAAGGTAGCCAATTATTTTTGGGATCAATACAATGGTCCAAAGCCCAAACTCGAAGCCACATTTATTGAAAAGACAAGAAAAGAAAGGTATTTTGAGAGATTTAATGCCGTTAAAAATGCCCTGCAGCGCGGTGACATCTATGAATTGAATTATTGTCAAGAATTTTATGCGGAAAATATTGCCATTGAGAACCCTATTGGGCTTTTTTCTAAGCTGCACGCACTGACCAAAGCGCCACACGCCGCTTTTGTCCAAACGCCGCAACATTACGTATTTTGCGCAAGCCCCGAAAGGTATCTCCAAAAGCAAGGTCAAACGCTGCGCTCCGAACCCATCAAAGGCACGGCGCCAAGAGCTGAAAATCCAATCCAAGACCAACATTTAGCTGACAAACTTAAAAATGACCCTAAAGAGCGCGCCGAAAACATCATGATTGTAGACCTTGTGCGCAACGATTTGTCACAAATTGCGCAAAAAGGCAGCGTACGCGTCGATGAACTTTGTGAAATCTACACCTTCGAGACCGTTCATCAGATGATTTCTAAGATCAGTTGCCAACTCAATCCTGGGGTCAATTTTACCGAAATTTTACGCAGTAGTTTTCCAATGGGCAGCATGACAGGTGCCCCTAAAATTTCTGCGATGGAACATATTGAACAAATTGAGGATTTCAAGCGCGGTTTGTATGCTGGTAGCATTGGCCTCATTGAACCTAACGGTGACTTCGACTTTAATGTCGTGATCCGAAGTTTGCTCTATCAACGTGAAAACGGCTATTTATCTTGCGCAGTAGGTAGTGCGGTTACGATCGATGCAGCAGCAGAAAAGGAATACCAAGAATGCCTGCTCAAAGCCAACAAACTGATTTATGGGCTCCGATCTTGAAATCATCAAAAAAACGCTTGATCAACAGGTCAAACAGTTCCCTGCCCCCACCTATTTGGTAGCGGTGAGCGGAGGCCTTGATTCGATGCTTTTGCTGCATTTACTTCATGAATTGGGCGCACCAATTCGGGCTGTACATGTCAATTACAGATTGCGGGAGCAAGAAAGCGACCACGATGCCCAACTCATCGAGCACTATTGTACTGCACAAAACATACCACTACATCTTTATTGCGTAACAGCTGCTGAACAATTGGCGCTCAAAAGCTCGAATTTACAAGCCAAAGCACGTAAAATCCGCTATACCTATTTTGATCAAATTAGTGCCTCTTTTCCAAACAGCCTGATTTGCACCGCGCACCACGCAGATGACCAGGTTGAAACTTTCTTTTTACAGTTAGCAAGAGGGGCTGGCATGAAAGGTTTAGCCGGGATTGCTACTTTTCATCAAAATCGACTGCGCCCTTTCCTGAATTTTTCAAAACAAGACCTCTTCAAAGCTGCCGAAGAAATCAAGCTCAATTGGCGAGAAGACCAAAGCAACAAAAGCTTGGCATATCGCCGCAACGTTTGGCGCAACCAACTTTTGCCAGAACTCAATATTTCCTTGCCAAGTATTCAAGCCTCCATCCTTCTGATTCAAAAGTACTTTCAATCGGAGATAACAAGCCAACAAAATACGCTAGATCTGGCTATTGAAAAACTTCAATTAAATCAATTCATTACTTTAAGAGAAATTTCTTTACTATCTGTATATCAATTTATTGAGTTATTTAAATTCTTTCAGACTCCAGGACATATTATTCAAAGGATTCCCGAATTATTCAAGGCTGAAAATGGTAAAAAATTAACATGGAATAATGCCAAAGGCAAGCCAAATTCGGTACTGATTTTCGACAAGGCTCTTTGGTTCATTCAAAATGATCCAGCAATTGAAAAAGCGACTTGCCCCTATCATTTCGATTCAAAACAAGTCGACCAATTGCCATCTGTGTTCGGTTTCGATGAAATCTATTTAGATCCGCAATTATTGAAAGGGGTTTTATATTTGAAACCATTGGAAAAAGCAGATTACCTTTTTCCAGTAGGCATGAAAGGCCGCAAACGTGCTTTTGAAATTTTGAAAGAACATAAAATACCTCATCTACTTAGGCCCATGTTTTGGGGACTTTTTGATCAGGATAAACTGATCCTGATTCCCGGGGTCAAATTAGACCGTCGAGCGCTGGCCACAGCCACTTCACAAGAAATACTAAAGGTTTCGCTTCACAAAAAGCCCTAAATTTGTACATGAGCACATTGCCCGTCGATTTCACACAACGCATTCAGCAAGATGCTTTTTATCCGGCAAATCTGCTTGAGGCCTTGGATACACAAGCACCTACCTCTGTGCGCTTGCACCCCAGAAGAACACATGCGTTAGCACTCGGCACTTCAGTTGCATGGAACAAAGACGCTTATTACCTTCCCGAGCGCCCCAGCTTTACGTATGACCCACTTTTTCATGCAGGTGCGTACTATCCACAAGAAGCCGGCTCCATGTATTTAAGGCAAGCGCTTGAAGTGCTCAAATTGCCTGAAGATCCTGTATTTCTAGATTTAAGTGCTGCCCCAGGTGGAAAAAGCACACTCATTGCGGCGTTTTTAAACCAGCGCGGCGTGTTAATTGCCAACGAAATTGTGCGCTCTAGGGCTTATATTTTAGCAGAAAACTTATCCAAATGGGGCTACTCAAATACATTTGTTTGCAACCATAGCCCAGAAGAATTAAGTGCTTTGCGCGCAAAGATTGATGTCCTTGTGCTTGATGCACCTTGTTCCGGCGAAGGCATGTTTCGCAAAGATCCTGCAGCGCGTGCCGAATGGTCGTTATCGGCTGCGGAAAACTGCGCCTTAAGACAAAAAGATATTTTAGAAGCAGCATGGCCATTGATTAAGGAGAATGGTTATTTAATCTATTCAACATGCACCTTCAATCCGAAAGAGAACGAAAGTCTTTTAAAAGATTTTTTAATGGAGGAAGATGCGTTTATTGTTCAGCCCACATTTTTTGAGGGCATGCAACAAGACCGCGAAAAAATCGGACATTACTTCTTTCCTGGTCAAATTCAAAGCGAAGGATTTTACATTGCCATCCTTCAGAAATTGAGTCCTGAAAAAAATAAATTGAAAGCAAAAAATTCTTTGCAGGTGTTTAAAACAGAGCAGCAACAGGGCCAACAAATTGCACAAACCCTGCCATTAACGGTTAAAATAGCCCATGATTTCTGGTTAGAAAATGACCAACTTTATGCCACTACGTGTTTTGCGCGCCAATTTTTCGAGCAACTCCCTGCGCTGAAATGGCTCAAAAAAGGCGTTCATGTTGCTCAGCTTTTCAAAAAGTCATGGGCGCCAGCCTATGACATCGTGTACAGTTTGGATTTACTGTGGGACCTCCCGAAATTGGAGGTAGAACGAGAACAAGCATTGCAGATTTTGCACGGAGAAAGTCAACAATGCCCCTTGCCCGCTGCTCATTATTTGGTTACTTTTAACGGTGAAAAGATTGCTATGGTCAAACAATTAGGGCAACGCTTCAATAATTTACATCCCACAGAATGGCGTATTCGTCATCTACCAAAGTAACAATAAGAAATGGATCTTTCTGTAGCACACGAAAAACTCATCAAATACATTACTGACCGCGTTCACCTCAATGCAACAGAAATCGAGGTAATTAAAGAAAAGTTTCATCTGAGAAAGCTTTCTAAAAAGGATTATTTTGTTCAAACAGGCAGCACCAATTTTCAACAGGGTTTTGTGGTATCCGGAGCGCTAAGAGTTTATTACACTGACCCAAAAGGCAATGAACATGTGATGTATTTTGCTTTTTCCGATTGGTGGGTTGGCGATTTAGCAGGTTTTCATTTCAACGAAGCAGCAACACTTAGCGTTCAAGCGTTAGAGGAAAGCTATATTCTAGAAGTCTCCAAAGAGGATATTGAGGACATGTATTTAAAGGTGCCAGCTCTGGAGCGTTTATTTAGAATTATGGCGCAAAGAACTTTAGCTGTACTCCAAAAAAGATTCTTATTGACTATTTCTGCACATGCCGAAGAGCGCTACAAAGAACTCTTACAAAGACACCCAGGCATCGAACAACTTGTCGCACAGCATCAAATTGCATCCTACCTCGGCATCTTACCTGAAAGTTTGAGTAGAATGAAGAAAAAACTTTACGTATCTTCGCCAAACAAAAAATAAATCATGAAACAACTGAAAAGAATTTCTCTTGCCATCGCCTTGTTCGTTGGCATTTTCGTCAGAGCAGACGAAGGAATGTGGTTTTTAATGTTCATAGACCGTTTGAACCACCGCGATATGCAAAAAATGGGGCTTCAACTTACTGCTGAAGAAATCTATAGCATCAATAATTCTAGCTTGAAAGATGCTGTTGTGCAATTCAACGGAGGTTGTACCGCAGAACTCATCTCTAAAGACGGGCTTTTACTCACCAATCACCACTGTGGTTACGATGCCATTGCAGAGCTTTCAACTCCGGAGCACGATTACCTTACAAATGGTTTTTGGGCTGCAGACAGAAGTCAAGAATTGAAACCAAAGTCTTTATATGTCCGCTTCTTTGTCCGCATGGACGACTGTACGAAAAGGGTTTTGGCTAAAGTTTCGAAAAACATGACTGAAGCGGAACGCGAAAAAGCAATCCGCGAGGAAATTGCACTCATTGAAAAAGAAAATAGCGAAGGCGGAAAATACGTCGTGAATGTCCGTTCATTTTTCCAAGGAAATGAATTCTATTTCTTTGTTTATCAAGATTATAAAGACGTTCGTTTGGTAGGAACGCCGCCAAACAGTATTGGTAAATTTGGTGGTGACACCGATAACTGGGAGTGGCCTCGCCACACCGGTGATTTCTCTATGTTCCGTGTCTATGCTGATGCAAACGGGAATCCAGCAGATTTCGCTTCCACAAATGTTCCATTACACCCAAAACACCACCTACCGATTAATTTAAAAGGTGTCAAGGAAGGCGATTTTGCCATGATCATGGGTTATCCTGGCCGTACCAACCGTTGGTTGCCTGCAGGAGGCATCGATCAAAATGTCAAGTATGCCTATCCAGCATGGGTAGAAGCTTCTAAAACAGCAATGGACGCCATGAAAGTATACATGGACAAAGATGCTGGTGTTCGCTTGAACTACGCCTCCAAATACGCGCGCATTGCCAATTACTGGAAAAACCGCCAAGGTATGATTGATGCTCTCACGAAATTTCAAACAGCGGCTTCTAAAGCTAAAAATGAAGCCAAATTTGACGCTTGGGCTAATCTCCCGAAAAACAAAGCCACTTACGGCGATGTTGTGAAGAATATCAATGCCTATTATGCCGCTACCAACGACAAAGCGCGTCACGACAACTACCTACAAATTTTGTTCAGAGGATCTGAATATGCTGCTATTTCAAGAGGTTTAGGCGCTCAACTCATGGCCTATGCCAAAGCCAACGCAACGGAACGCGCAGCTATGAAAGACGAGCTCAAGGCAGCTATAGACGAGTTCTTTGCTAACAGCTATGCGCCAGCAGAAATTGACATCCTGATCAACGGCCTTAATCTTTATGCAGCGAAAGCCAATTATGAACTAGAGCCTGGAATCCAAGCCATGTACGCCGATGGTTCAGTTGAAACAGAGATCCGTGCGATGTTTGCAGTGTCACTTTTCGCTGCCAAAAACAGACTCTATGCATTTTTAGAAATTCCAAATGCAGGCATGATTGAAAACGATCCGTTCTTTGCGCTTTCAACAAATATCATCAAGCATTTAAATAAGCGTTCAGACGAACTAACTCGCCTCACAGACGAATACAACAAAGCATATCGTTTGTTAGTAGCAGGTCTGCGTGAATCTGGCCTCAGCACAATTCTCTACCCAGATGCAAATAGCACTTTGCGCTTGACTTACGGTAAGGTAAGTGCACTTCCTGCTGACAAACGCAACGATGCAAAAATCAATAACTACACTACCCTTCAAGGTACGATCAACAAATACAAGCCTAATGACGAAGAATTCGATTTGCCACAGC
>CAYPVA010000074.1:0-9115 GCA_964414045.1 uncultured Lishizhenia sp.
CGTTTTTTTCATCCTCGTACGAATGTAACAGTGCCTGCTTGCAAGATACTGTTGTGATGTTGGGTTGCCTAGATTCTAATCTCATCAATTTGCAGGTTCTTTGTCCGGAAGTTTATGAACCCGTTTGTGGCTGCGATTCTGTGACGTATGAAAATTCATGTGTAGCCACTAATTATTATGGTATTAGCTCATTCTACCTAGGTGAATGCACTACAAGCAAAGTGAATCAATTAGCCAAACAACCCATTCAAGTATTACCAAATCCGAGCAACGGAATTTTCAAATTAAGTCCGCTCCAATTGGGATCTCAACTGCGTTTTTACAATTTGTACGGCCAACTTGTTTTTCAAATTGTTGCAACATCGATTGAAATGACAGTCGAGCTAAATCATTTGCCAAAGGGCTATTATTTATTCACAATTAACGAAGGATTGAGTCAAAATTTACTGATAGAATAGGTTATAAAAAGACCTAGTAATCACTATTCAGGGATTTTACTGAATCAAACGGAAGGGCGATTGAGGAACTTTGAGGCAAATTCAAGCCTATGTTCATTAAAACCTACTCCAGCGCCGTTTTCGGCATCAGCGCCACAACCATTCAAGTCGAAGTCAATATTGATATTGGGATTAATTTTCATCTCGTTGGTTTGCCAGACGTTGCGGTTCGCGAAAGTCATCAGCGTATCAAGGCGGCCTTCAAAAACAATCAATTACATTTTCCGGGCAAAGAAGTGACGATCAATATGTCACCTGCCGATATCCGAAAAGAAGGTTCTGTCTATGACCTCCCCATTGCCATTGGTATCCTGGCAGTGACCAACCAAGTCAAAACGAATAAACTACAAGATTTTCTTTTGTTAGGCGAACTTTCCCTTGACGGCACAATTCAAAAAACCAAAGGAGTATTAGCCATTGCACTGCAAGCCAAAGCAGAAGGATTCAAAGGCCTAATTGTACCTTTTGAAAATGCTTCCGAAGCCGCCATTGTGAGTGACTTAGAAATCTATGGTGTCCACAATATCCGCGATGTCATACTTATTTTAAATGGCAAAAAGAATACGCTTAAAATAGATACCATTTGCATGGAAAATCTGCAGCAAGAAAGTCTTGCAACACATCCTGATTTTTCAGAGGTCAAGGGGCAACTACACGTAAAGCGCGCATTTGAAATAGCGGCGGCCGGAGGTCATAATCTCATACTCATTGGCCCACCCGGAGCTGGTAAATCTATGATGGCCAAACGCTTATCGGGAATCTTGCCACCAATGTCTTTAGACGAGGCACTTGAAACAACTAAAATTCATAGTGTGGCCGGAAAAAATCGCCAGTCTGGTATTGTCGCCCAGCGTCCATTCAGAAAGCCGCATCATACCATTTCAGATGTTGGCCTAATTGGCGGAGGTGCTTATCCGCAGCCAGGTGAAATCTCTTTGGCCCACAATGGCGTACTATTTCTTGATGAACTACCCGAATACAAACGACATGTATTAGAAGTACTGCGTCAACCTTTAGAAGACCGCGAAGTCAATATTTCACGGGCCCGTTTCTCCATAGATTTTCCGGCTAATTTTATGCTCGTAGCTGCAATGAATCCTTGTCCGTGTGGCTACCACAATCATCCTGAAAAAGCTTGTAGTTGTCACCCCAATGCCATTCAGCGCTATCTTCAACGGATTTCAGGTCCCTTACTTGATCGCATCGATATGCATATTGAAGTCAGTCCTGTGAAGCATCAAGAATTGAATCTCATCCAAGAATCCGAAAAAAGCAAACAAATCAGAAAGAGAGTGATTGAAGCCAGAAATTTACAACTTGAGCGCTATCAAGCAACACCTCAGATTCATGCCAATGCTCAGATGTCTCGAAAAAATGTAGCTCAGTTTTGTCAGCTCGATGATGCAGGTTCTCAGTTGCTACAAGTCGCCATGAAAAAACTTGGTTTATCAGCCAGAGCCTATGACCGAATCTTAAAAGTTGCCAGAACCATCGCAGACCTCGACCACGAAATAAACATTTCAGTGAAACACCTCAGCGAAGCCATCCAATATCGAAATTTAGATAGAAGCAACTGATGAATGAATTTTACCGAGATTTGTATATTGTACTTACCCAACATGAAACAAAAATTTTGAAACTAGCATCCTACATATCTGGCATCAACGGCCTAAGAGCAATTGCTGCTATTGCTGTCTTGCTTAGCCACGCAACCGGAAACTGGGGTATTTTTGAATTGGGTTGGATTGGAGTTGATTTATTTTTTGTGATTTCTGGTTTTCTGATCACCAAAATTCTCTTTGAAAATCGAGGTGCGAAAAATTACTTCAGTGCCTTTTATTTCAGACGGGCACTCAGGATTTTGCCTATCTATTTTATCGTTGTGGTTCCGCTTGTCATCTTTCATCTAATTTGGAATGACGTGCCAGCGTATGTACCTCTTTCGTACTTACTCTATTTTCAAAATAGTTTTGCCTTAGATTATGGATGGCTTCAAGGCTTAGCACATACATGGACACTGGCAATTGAAGAACAGTTTTATTTGTTCTTCCCGTTGTTGCTCTATTTCATTAAACCGCGTTATCTTGTTAAAACATTTGTGACTTTGATTTTAATGATCATCTGTTTCCGATTTATCATCTATTATCAGGAATTTTACCCCTATTATCAAAGCGTATTTACAATTGCCCGGTTAGATAGTTTTCTTATCGGAGGGCTAATTGCGCTGTTAGGATTTTATCATTCATCCATTTCACTGAAGAAATGGAATCTGCTTTTTAATGCAATGATCATTTTTTGCTTGATATGTTTATTATTTGAATTGATTTATTTCGGTAATACCGCACAAAGTTTTGGGGAACAGCTGTTAGCAGGATTTAAAAAATTCAAGTATCAATCTAATATTATAAGTCCTTTAGGACATACAAAATATACATTGCTCGCAATACTTTTTGCGGCTATTATTGGTAAAATCGCCTATCGTACTTCCTCCAGAACCGAGAAAATTGTACAGCTTCTAGAAACCCCTTTTCTAAAGAGCATCGGAGAAATGAGCTATGGGATTTACCTCTACCACTATATTTTTGTAACCGCATGCAGGTGGTTGTTTCACATCAACGATGCACCGGTCTTTTTGCGCATTATTTTAATCATTTTCATACTACTCGCTACCTATTTTACGGCATTGTTATCCTATCAAAAAATAGAATTGCCACTATTGCGTAAAAAGAAAAATTATATATTCTAAGGAATCATTAGCAGCCCTTATTATCAAAACATTTCGTTATCTTCGGGAACTCTTATTTGGACAAATGGTAAAACAATTATTCCTTTCCTTATTCCTTCTAATTTGCTCAGCTGTTACAGCTCAAGACTACACCATACGCGGCTTTCTTCATGACGCATCAAATGGTGAGCCTATTTCTGATGAACGCGTCAAATTATTGCGCCAAGACAGCACGCCCGTGGCTGTAGGCTACACCAATATTGCAGGTTTTTTTTCTATCCCAAAATTGGACGTGGGTTCTTATATCTTGAAGGTTGAAAAAGGCAAGTATGAGCGTTCTTTCATGAATGTGGAAATCACTCCCGCTAAGAAAATTTACGACATCGGCTCTTGGAATTTAAATTTGAATACACTCCAAGTCAAAGACATTCGAGTTACAGGTGAAGCCAAAAATAAGCGCCAACAAATTGGAATGTCCGAAGTGAAAATGGACAAACAAACCGTTGAAAAAATACCAATGTACGGTGCTGAAAGTGATGTTGTTGGCGCGCTGAGTGTAACGCCAGGTGTAGTTACAACTGGTGACCAAGGTGGGCAGTTGTATGTCCGTGGTGGGACGCCTATTCAAAACAAAACTTTGCTCGATGGCATGACCATCTACAATCCTTTTCACTCAATTGGTTTTTATTCAATTTTTGAGACAGAATTAGTCAAATCTGTAGATATTTACACCGGGGGGTTTGAATCCAAATATGGTGGCCGAATTTCCTCTGTAATGGACATCACCTACCGCGATGGAAACCGCAGCAAATTTGGCGGAAAAGTTTCAGCATCTCCATTTATGGCCAAAGCTGTTTTAGAAGGGCCACTCGGAAAGCGCAATCAAGACGGTTTAGCTGCAGGTTCTTATATGTTTACTGCGAAACATTCCTTACTTGACTACACGAGTAAGTCCTTATATCCTAGTATCAATGACGGGAACGGTTTGCCTTTTAACTTTACAGACCTCTATGGAAAAGTGACTTTCAATGGAGAAGGCGGTTCAAAATTCAGTGCATTTGGTTTCAACAACCAAGATTCAGTGAATTACTCAGTTGCCGATCTCAACTGGAACGCTTCAGGTGGTGGGATCAACTTTACACTTGTTCCTAGTAGTTCCCCAATATTTATCAGAGGGCATGTGAACGGCAGTAATTATGAAACTACCTTCCAAGAAACAAGTCAAGAGCCACGGTATTCCAAAATTGGTGGTTTTGATCTAGGTTTTGACTTCACCTTCTTCCAAAAAAACGAAAGCGAACTCAATTACGGATTTAATTTAAGCGGTTTCAACACCCAATTTGTTACCTACAACGAGCTTGCTAGAAAAATTGAAGCCAACAACTTCACGACAGAAATCGGTACTTATGTCAATTACAGACTTGTAACTCCAAGATGGGTGTATCAAACAGGTTTGCGCATGCAGGTTTATGCCTCGCTCAATACCGTTTCTATCGAGCCGCGTTTAGGTGCCAAATTCAATGCAACGGATCGCTTGCGCTTCAAGTTTTCAGGAGGTCGTTTTTCGCAAAACTTTACTTCTGCATCCTCCGACAAAGATATCGTCAATCTCTTCAACGGATTGCTCTCTGCCCCTACTAACGTCCAAGATGAATTCGTCAATGAATATCAACAAGTGAGTACCATTAAAAATGGCCTTCAATATGCTTGGCATGCCATTGCCGGATTCGAGTATGACCTCAACAAATTTTGGAATGTCAACATCGAAGGTTACTACAAATACTTCGATCAATTGAGCAATATCAATCCAAATAAACTGTATGCAGATATCGCTCAATTTGAATTGATTGATGATGTCTTTAAAAAAGACTTTATCATTGAGTCAGGTCAATCATTTGGTGTAGATGCCCTACTCAAATACAGCAAAAACAGGGTTTTCATTTGGGCAGTATATTCATGGGGCTACAACACGCGTTGGGATGGTTTTACAGCCTACTTTCCAGTATTTGACCGCCGTCACAACCTGAACCTTGTCGCATCCTATGCATTCGGAGAAAAGAAAAACACCGAACTAAATGTACGTTGGAACCTCGGATCTGGCTTGCCATTTACTCCTACTGCAGGATATTATCAACTGGAAAATTTCAGCGAAGGCCTCACCACAGACTATGTCACCAATAATCCCAACACCATTGCAACCATGCTCGGCACTTTTAATTCCCAGCGTTTGCCTTACTACCATCGACTTGACATCACCTTGAAGCATACAATTACTACCAAGGCAAAGAATAATATTGAATTAGTAGCAGGTGTCACCAACGCTTACAATCGCAACAATATTTTCTATGTCAACCGAATAACAAATCAAAAGATTTATCAGTTCCCTATCCTACCTAGTATCGGGATGAGTTATAAATTTTAAATTATGGCAAAAATAAGGGCTTTTAAAGCCATTCGACCTGTCAGAAACAAGGTGCATTTGGTTGCTACCAGACCCTACTATTCCTATAAAAAAAATGTGCTGAAAGCTAAGCTTGAAGACAACCCATTTACCTTCCTGCACATCATCAATCCTGAATTTGGCGCCTCCCAAAAAACCAAACCTAACTCAGTTGAAAGATTTCTTCAAGTGCGTCAAAAATTTGAGCTTTTTAAGCAACAGGGCATTCTCATAGAAGACCCTCAAGCGCATATTTACATTTACCGCCAGAGCAATGAGACGCAAAGTTTTACCGGTTTTTTTGCAGGTGTTAGCGTGACTGATTACCTCGAAGGAAAGGTTAAAATCCATGAAGAAACGCTCACGGCACGTGAAGATATTTTTACGAAATACCTTGAAATCGTTGGCTTCAACGCAGAACCTGTTCTGATGACCTACGAAAGTCAACCGGCCATACAACAACATCTCGATCACTATACCAAAACAAGAGCAGAATACGAATTCACAACCACGGACCGAATTACGCATGAAATTTGGCTGATGAATGAAACGGACTCTCAAGCCGTATGTGCTGCATTTGAAAATGTTGAGGCACTCTATATTGCTGACGGGCATCATCGTTCTGCATCGTCGGTTCGCTATGCTCAAAAACTACAGCAAGAAGGAAAGTCTTATCCAGATGCAGCTGCGTATTTCTTGAGTTATTTGGTTGATGAGCAAACAGTACAAATCGCCGCATTTCACCGCTTGTTAAAATCTACCAATGGCCTCGATTTAGCAGGGCTCAAGGCAATATTAGCCAATGAAGGCGAAATTGAGTTACTTGACCACGCTTGTGTACCCACTCAACAACACGAAATCCATCTATACATGGAGAAGACATGGTTTAAATTCAAGCCCAATCTGAATTTCATCAATGATCAAGATCCAGTAGAAACCCTCGATTCATTTATCTTATCAGACTTGATCCTCAAGCCTATATTTGGCATTACCGACCTCAAGACAACTGACCAAGTCACTTTTGTACCGGGAAATGAACCTCTTGAAAAAATGACAGAAGCGGTAGACTCCAAAAAATATCAACTGGCTTTTTTATTGCACCCAGCGAGTATGACGGATGTAAAAAAAGTAGCAGACGCTGGTTTGAATATGCCTCCGAAATCAACCTGGGTTGAACCAAAACTCAGAAGTGGCCTTACCATTTACTCTTTAGAAAAATGATTGCCGAAAAGCTGCACCAAATACAGTCAATACTTCCTGAAAACGTTTGTTTAATTGCGGTCTCAAAAACTAAACCGGTGTCTGCAATACAGGAAGCCTATAATGCCGGGCAACGCGATTTCGGTGAAAACAAAGTGCAAGAGTTAGTCGAAAAACAAGCACAGCTTCCCAAAGACATACGTTGGCACCTGATCGGACATTTACAAACGAATAAAGTCAAGTATGCTGCTGAGTTTGTACATTTAATCCACGCAGTAGATAGCCTTAAACTCCTAATCGAAATTGACAAACAAGCCAAAAAATACGGACGCATTCAAAAAGTATTGCTGCAATTTTTTATCGCTCAGGAAGAAACTAAATTTGGTCTAGATCTCACTGAAGCATTGGAACTACTAGAAAGTTCGACATACAAGGCACTACAAAACATTGAAATATGTGGCGTTATGGGCATGGCAAGTTTTACTAATAACGAACAGCAAGTTCAACAAGAATTTGAACAACTCCGGGAAATCTATCATACGCTGAAGCAGCAATATTTTGCTGCACAAGAAGCATTTTCAGAAATTTCAATGGGCATGAGCGGAGACTACCCCATCGCGATCAAGACGGGAAGTACAATGATCAGAGTAGGAAGCTCAATTTTTGGCGGCAGATAATTTCGCTAAAGAAGCTGTTTAAACCCGTATCTTTAGAATCATTCATTGGTATCAAATACCAATTTAGAAATCTGAGTTGCATCGAAGTATTTATTGGCCAACGCTTGCATCTCTTCACTGGTGATTTTATCGATGGATTGGTGCATTTCTGCGATCGTATCAATTTGACCAAAAGCCAGCATGCTTTTGCCTAAACCTTGCATGAGCCCGGCATTGACATCCATTCCGAGTGCTAACTGGCCTTTAAATTGTCTTTTGGCCTGCTGAAGCTGTTTGGCTGATAATGGTTTTTCACGAAGCAAAGCAAGCTCTTTGTAAATGAGCGTCAGGGTCTTGTCGATATTTTTTGCTTCTGAACCAAAATAGATTTGCCAATAGCCGGTATCTGCAAAAGTATGGTAATTGGCTTCAATTGCATAGGCATAACCATAGCGTTCACGTACAGATAAATTAAGACGCGAATTAAGGGCCGGACCGCCTAAAATATTGATCAATAAGGACATCGCGATGCGCTCTTCGTTGTGATAACTCGGCGCAAGGCCACCAATAACAGCATGTGCTTGGTAATTGGCTTCCTTTTTACGAAGTTCAAAAGGTTCATATTGCGTAAAGGCAACAGGACGTGGCCTTTGTGCAGTTTTGCGCAAATCTGCCAAAGCATTTTCGAGCAATCCTTTGAGTTTGGCTAAAGGCATATTGCCTACAAACGAAACCACTAAATTATCCGCGGTAAAATATTCGCCTACGTAGGAAATGAGGTCTTGACGCGTAAAACCACTCACACTTTCTTTGGTTCCTAGAATATTGAAACCTAAAGGATGGTCCTTGAAAAGGGCATCGTCAAAATCGTCAAAGATTTTGTCGCTAGGAGAATCTAGATAGGAATTGATTTCGTCAAGAATGACTTCTTTTTCTCTTTCGAGTTCTTTTTCTGGAAAAATTGAATTGATAGAGAGGTCAGCAAGTAGGTCAATAGCTCTTTTGGTGTGCTCTTTGGAGAAAGAAGCGTACAGACACATCTCTTCTTTGGCAGTGTAGGCATTGAGTTCGCCTCCGACAGCATCAATCCTGGAAAGAATCTGTAAGGCTTTAAAACGCGAAGTACCCTTGAACAAACAATGCTCCAGAAAATGAGCCAAACCGGTTTGATGTGGGGCTTCGTGTCTGGAACCTGCTGCAAAGAAAAAGCCAAGGTGTGCCACCTGACTCGGGACACGCAAATAGACCAAGCGAGTTCCGTTAGATAGGACTTCACAAATAGGCTGATACGACTTCATTTAAGGATTGAGTAAATTAACCTCCCATATGCCATCTTGCAAACTAAACGATTTGCGGTCATGTAAGCGAGAGGGTTGACCTTGCCAAAATTCAAAATACTCAGGGTGCAATGCGTATCCTCCCCAATGCGGCGGTCTTGGCACGGCATGAGGATAAAGCTGATCATAATGTTCAAAGCGTTCAATGAGCACCGACCGACTCGGCAAAACAGCTGATTGCTCTGAAGCCCACGCGCCAATTTGGCTCTCGCGCGGTCGGCTTGCAAAATAAGCATCGCTGATAGCTGCATCTATGGCTT
>CAYPVA010000075.1:0-9061 GCA_964414045.1 uncultured Lishizhenia sp.
GTTGAATCAATGCTACGCATTTGATTGAATTCGTATTTCATCCATTAAAGCAAGCTTTATGACTGAAATCCTGAACCCAATCATTTCCTTCGGAAATTGATTCAACAAAAAAAAGCACCTCATTCGAGGTGCTTTGATCAGAGTGATTCCGCTGGGATTCGAACCCAGGGCCCATACATTAAAAGTGTATTGCTCTACCAGCTGAGCTACGGAATCTGCCGTTTTGAGGGTGCAAATATATGGATAATCTTTAGATAACACAAAGAAATATGTGGTAATTTAGTAAATATTTTTTTCAAGTAAATCAATACACTGATTGCCAAGGTTCTAAAAATGATCGATAAGCCAATTTTCTTGATAGGTATGATGGGGAGTGGGAAGACAAGCTTGGCAAGGGCTTTGTCAAAGGCACTGTCCATTCCATTTCTCGATACGGATCATGCCATTGAAAAAGAAGTTGGATTAACGATTGCTGAAATATTCTCGCTTCGCGGTGAGGCTTTTTTTCGTGCTGCGGAGAAAGAACTCATTATCTCACTTACAGCTGAACCTAAAATTGTGGCTTGTGGGGGTGGTTTGCCGTGTCATCATGGATTGATGCAAATGCTCCTGGATAAAGGTGTTGTAATCTATCTGGAGGCGCCGATAGAAGCCTTGTTTGAACGCATAAAAACAGGGCATGAAAGACCATTGTTAGCTGGCTTTGACGATTTCAATAAACGGTTCATGGAGCGTAATGAGGTCTATGTACAGGCACATTATACGGTAGATGCCGAACAGTCTGAACAACAAGTTTTGACCACTTTAATTGAGTGGTTTAATACAAATCCTTCTTGAATCCTATTGTAAAATTAAAGAAGAACGGCGAAATGAAATTTGTTTGACCCGCTGTGCTATTATTCCCATTTGCTAATAAAAGATAATACGCAGACAGGTCTGTGTAAAACGTTCCTGTTGCAGGTATGGTGTATTTGACGCCTCCTTGAAGAAAACCACCGATAGCAATAATTCGTCCTTCTTTAATTTCTGCCGGATCAGTAGTGTAAAGATCTTCCCAAGTATAAACACCACTGACATCAGTTTTTTCATATGTTTTCTTGACGTTGCCGCTGCCAAACATGAGTCCGGAACCACCGTAGCCAGCAAAGCCATTGTCGTAATCGTTACCGATGTAATAGCGGTTGCCACCTTCAAATAGAAAATAACTTGTTTTGAGTTGGCTATTGACAGCAAGTATGTAAGGATTTGTGCTTTGGCTGATTGCTGTTACGTATGAAGTAGTGGTGAGGTCGTTTGCTTTCGGTAATAAATAATTGACACGACCATAAAATGTAACATCTCCACTTCTTGGTATTTCAAAATGAGCATGCAGACCGGGCATGTTTAATTTTTGACCAACTGAGCCATCATTGATGAAATTTGTCAGGCTCAAACCTCCACCCAAACTAACTTGAGTGTTTGCTTGGAAATGGAAGAGAAAACTAAGGGTAATGATAAGTAATTGTTTCATGGTGGCTGATTTACAAGAATCGTTCCAACAAAAATACGGCCTTTTATTAGGACAATAAACAAGCATTTGCTCATAATTAAATTTGAAATGTTTTTTCGTGTGATAATTTCATCTAAATTTGTTTTACATGACAAGAGTACAGTACTTTTTCTCCTTTGTGTTGGCCACCATTTCCTTTATTGCTGCGAGGTCTATTCAGCAACAAGGAGTGAAGTCCTACTACCAAGAATTAGCTAGCTCTTTTCACAAGGAACTTGGTTATTTTGACCTCGCAACACCAGAGGCAGCACAATACTTGCCAATGGGTTTGCAACCTTTCTCAGCACTTGCCTCTATTGATACCAACGCTATGTTGGCTATTAGTCATGATTCCCTGAGTGTCATGGCATATGCACCACAGTCCAATTCGTTTCATTACATGCCTGCTTTGGCAGAAGGCACAAAGATCATTCAAGTGGCTTACCACGACTCAACAGTTGTTCTGCTCGATGCCGCTCAAAAATTGTATTTCATGGATGCAGGGCTTACCAAAGCCGTTGCAGCGCCCTTAGCTATAGATCAAGAAGATGCGCTTGTAGCGTTGCTTTGTTATCATCCAAATTCAAACAGATTATTACTGCTTGAAGAACGCAATCTAGGGTCTGAAAATGTACAATATGCCATCCAAACACTGCGTTTTGGCTCCAAAAAATTATCCGAAACACCATTGTTTCAATTTGATCAAGCTGGTATTGTTTCTTTTATTCAGCAATCTCAAGACCTTGCCCTAGATGAAGTTTTTACGTTTGATCCGGTATCAATGGCGGTTCATCCACAAACCAATGAACTCTATGTATTGAGCAGCACAGGTTCGATTCTTACCCTTGACCAACAAGGCAATTTCTTGACCTTCCAACAAATTGACCTGCAGCAAATAAGCCAGCCAAGAGTGTTGTCATTTGATCAAAATGGTGATTTGCTCCTAGCCGACGGATCCATTTTGCATCCGGTCATCCTGAAGGTAAAGTGGCAGAAAAAGCTTTCTGAGAAGGGGCCCCTCGTTAAATAAGCCATCCAGAATTGACAAATTGCTTGTAAACAAACCTTGGCTTTCAAAGAGCTGTTGGTATGCTTTTGTCGCTTCAATATTTCTACCTAACCATTCTTTTTTATCGCTGCTTGATTCGCCTAAATACGTACTGCTGTATTTGAGCTGAGGCTCAAACCCTAAACAGTTTGCAAGCCAACTCCAGATGAGGCTATTGAGTTGAAGAAGTGTAAGTGGCTTTTGTTGATAAATTGCCTGAATATCATGCGCATAGTGCTCAAAGTGAGGTGCATTGGCATAGGCGCTTTCGATGGCGCGCCAGTGGTCCGAAATCCAGTTTTTAGAGTAGTCAATCTGACAATCCTTGAGTACAAGTTTTTTTCCAGATTCATGGATGATCGGGACGTTGAGTTGCAGCACCCCGTTGGCTGTTAAAATTTCACAGCGGGTTCTGATACTCTGTTTAACAAAATGCTCGTGTATTTCAATAATTGGTGCAGCATCATGCGCTAAAGCACGAACATAGGCTAAAGAGGGGAAATAGGCAGTCTGAAAAACGGACATTAGTCAATAAAGTGGAATATCCTATTGAAGCGGATTCCGAGGAAAGAGTCTACGAATGGTGATTTTGAGAACCAAACAAAAGAAGCTCTTCCTACGATGTGATCTTCAGGAACAAAGCCCCACACGCGCGAATCAGCAGAGTGGAAGCGGTTGTCTCCCATCATCCAGTAGTAATTCATCGCGAAACGATAGCTTGTTGCCTTTTTGCCATCGATGTAAATATTGTTTCCTTTTATAGCGAGTTGGTGACCCTCGTAAGCGCTAATGATGCGTTTGTACCAAGCGATATTTTTAGTATTGATCGCAATGCGTTGTCCTTTTCTTGGGATTTGGAAACGTTGGAAATCAGTCATGGTGTTGTTGACTGCAAAGTCTTTAGGAAATTGATCGAGGTTAGCGATTTGTTGTAAAGGAGTTGCAATTTTCTTTTTATCCAAAGGTAGGTAGCGAATTTTCTCTAAACGAATGCGAAAATCAAGTTCAATTTGCTTCTTTTCCTGAGGTGTAAGGTTTAAAAGATAAAATTGAGGATCTCCTAATGCATCGAAATCTGTACGCGCACCATCTGCTGAATTTTCTAAGCCGTAGCGCGTTAACATTTCTTCTGTAGAAGGGAAATTTACTTTGGTTTTTTCGATGCGGTACATGAGCGCCTGACCCGGAGCCACGTAGGCCTTTTTACCGTTCACGTAAAGCACAGAGTTTTTAATTTCTAAGACATCACCAGGTGTACCGACACAGCGCTTGATGTAGTTTTCGCGTTTGTCTACCGGGCGATAGATCAAGCCCCCATGTTTTTGGCCATATTTGCTTTCCTCCATGTAGACTGGGAATTCTCCATTTTGGAAGCGCGCACGCGCCTGATTTTTCCAAAAGTCATGGTTTTGGATAAACTGTTCAAGTAATTTATTTTCTTGAGGTGTTGGATCACGTCTTTCCCAAATTGCACTCACGTTATTTTTCAAGGCAAACTCAAACAAAGCTTCTTGATTGACTAGACCATGAAAGTCATGACCCATTAGGCCACTTGGTGTTCTTGGGTCAAGTATAGCCGTATCTCCGGAAGGAAAGTTGAAAACGACAACGTCATTGCGCTTGATTTTTGCCCAGCCTGGTATTCTTGTGTAGGTTCCTTTTTCCCAATCGATATATGATTTGATATTGACGAGCGGAACGATGTTGTGTACCAATGGATAGGAGAGTGGAGTGATTGGAACTTTAGGCCCGTAGGCTAATTTGTTGACAAAAAGGAAATCTCCTACAACCATTGTTTTCTCCATGGAGCCTGTCGGAATTTGAAAAGGTTCAAATGAATAGGTACGGATCACTGCAGCTGCTACAAGAGCCCAAACAAAAGAATCACCGTATTCCTTGACGCGAGGTTTGGTGCCAGGTTTGTCTCGTGAGATTTTATCAAAACCAATTGCTAAAATGTGGCCAATGACTGGAAGTGCCATAAAAAGCACGAGGTGGTCGCCCCATTTGCGGATTTCAATTTCTCTGGAGTTAGACCAATTCGTTGCTGGACCGTAAACGAGCGTTTCATTTTTAGCAATCGCATTAAACAAGAGGTAAGGGAAAAACAAGGATTGAAAAGTGTCTTTGAGACTGTAAAAACCAAAACGACGCAATAAACTGAGGTTGATGGTCATCCACATAACAAGATGTACGCCAGGGAAAACCAATAGCAGTGACCACCACGGTTTGTTCAAGACCTCCTTGTACAAGATGAAATAGTTATAGCCGGGTACCATTGCCTCCCAAGATTTTCGGCCGAGTTTAGGAAAAACTTTGTGCCATTGTGCAAGGTAGGGATGCACTAGGATGAGTAGGTAGAAATAAATGAAACTCATGATTGAATGTTTAAGACGTCAGACATTTGGTAATAACCTTTGCGGCCTTTGAGAAACTCGGCTGCCAAGACAGCACCCAGGGCAAAACCTTTGCGGTTATGAGCGATATGTTCAATTTTAATGGTATCTATAGGTGAATCGTAGCGCACTTCGTGTGTTCCGGGTACATCTGGAATGCGGTGCGCACGTACGCTGATTTGCTGTTCTTGGTCGGCTGCTAGGCTCCAGCTCTTGTAGCGAGGATTGATTTGAAGTATGTCTTGAAGCAGACTCACAGCTGTGCCACTTGGCGCATCTAGTTTTTGAACATGATGTGTTTCTTCAAGGCTAATTTGATAGTCAGGATAGGCTGACATGATTTTAGCCAAGTGCTTATTGAGTTCAAAGAACAAATTCACTCCAATGCTAAAATTACTTGCGTGTAACAAAGCGGCATCATGGTTTTCGATGTGCGCTTTTGCTGCCGGTAAATCGGATAGCCAAGCAGTTGTGCCTACAACGATAGGGACTTGGCGTTGAGCACAATAGGCAATGTGTTGGAGCGCAAGTTGAGGCTGCGTAAATTCAATGCAGACATCTACGTTGGACCAATCAACGCTTTCAAGTGGCTTGCTAGAATTAATTTTAGCCGTAATGACATGACCGCGTTCAAGTGCAACTTGCTCGATAGCCTTGCCCATTTTTCCGTAACCTAACAGCGCAATATTCATTTGGTAAAAATAGTATAAATCAGCGAAAGCTAAAGTTTAGTCTTGCACCCACGTAACCACCATAATGATAAATAGGGTCTAGGGAAATGCTCAGGTCTGGACTGGTATCAAAATACACGAAATGTGCCTCGGCGCCTGCTTCAGCAATTTGAATTAAGTAAACGGCGGCGAAGCCGAGGATTGAGAGGTCGCGCCAATCTAGGTATTGGCGGTAAAGTTGCAAGACAGCAGGATTATCGTAGATGGTATATGCTGGGTTGAGCGTACCGCCGTTGAGGCGCTGTGTGTATTCAAATTTAAGCTCCTTTTGCATGCGCTGATTGGTGGCTAAAAAGTAAGTAGCAGTTCCTAATCCGGCATAAATGATGGGTACTTTCCAATAAGCATTGTTGTGTCTTGGGGAAAGCACGCTATTTCTGATTTGTCCGGATCCGGGAATGATTGCAGAATACAGCATGCTTTTTTGATGAAAAGCTAGCACTGTAGAGTCTGGTTTACTGATGATTTGAGCAAACCCAACATAGTTGAATAGGAAAATCAGCAGCAGGGCTCTCATTCTGTTTTTTTGAGCATTTCTATCAAGCGCTGCAGTTGTTGCTCTTCATCAAAGTGAATGATCAATTTACCTTTACCGTTGGCTTCTTTGTCAAGGCTAACTTTGCTATTGAGTTGTTCGCTGAGGTATGAAATGTAGAGTTTTTCTGTCGTAGAAAGTGAAATTTTCTCCTTGTTGATACCTTTCGTTTGAACACTATTGCTTGTTTCGGGAGTAGGTTTACTCAATGCTTCAACTGCACGTACCGATAGCTGCTCTGATAAAATGCGTTCAAGTGCGGCAAGTTGTTCTTTTTCTGTACTTAGCGCCAAAAGCGCACGTGCGTGCCCCATAGATAACTGCTTGTCTCTGACGGCTGCTTGAATTGGAGCTGGAAGTTTAAGGAGTCTGAGGTGGTTGGCAATATGAGAACGAGATTTGGCTACTTTTTCACTGAGCTGATCTTGTGTAAGCTTGCATTCGTCGATGAGTCTTTCGTAGGAAAGTGCTACTTCAATGGCATTTAGGTCCTCTCTTTGTATATTCTCCACCAATGCCATTTCTAACATGGTTTGATCATTGGCAATGCGCACATATGCGGGCACTTCTTTAAGGCCAGCAAGCTGAGCGGCTCTGAAGCGACGTTCACCAGAAATGAGTTGATAACGGTCACGGCCCATCTTTCTGACCGTAATTGGCTGAATGATGCCGTGGGTTAGAATGGAAGTTTTGAGTTCTTCCAATGCACTCAGTTCAAAATGTGTCCGGGGGTTAAAAGGGTTGGCTTCGATCGATGAAATAGCAATAAGGGCAACCGCACCCGCTGGTACTGCATTATTTGCACTTGTGATGTCGGTGTCGGTATTTTGTAAAAGTGCACTGAGGCCACGGCCGAGTGCAGGTTGTTTTTTCGGATTAGAGCTCATGATCTATCTCTATTATTTTATCGTCGTTGCCAATTTTAGTGGCATCATTTTTTTGAAGTAGTTCTCGGGCAAAGTTCAGGTAGTTGATGGCTCCTTTGGATGAAGCATCGTACATAATGACAGTGGTGCCATGGCTTGAAGCTTCACTGAGGGTTGTATTGCGATGAATAACCGTATCAAAAACCAATTCTTGGAAATGGGTCTTGACTTCATCTACTACCTGATTGGCCAAGCGCAGGCGGGTGTCATACATTGTGAGCACCATTCCTTCAATTTCCAATTCCGGGTTCAGACGACCTTGAACAATTTTGATCGTGTTGAGCAATTTGCTTAGGCCCTCCAGTGCGAAATACTCGCATTGAACAGGAATCATGACAGCGTCTGCAGCTACCAGCGCATTGACGGTAATGAGGCCCAATGATGGAGAGCAATCAATTAAAATAAAATCGTAGTCGTCTTTGATTTGAGCTAATGCTTCTTTGAGTAAATACTCTCGGTTGGGCATGTTGATCATTTCTAACTCCGCACCTACAAGATCTACGTGAGAGGGCAATACAAATAAATTTGGATTGCTCGTTTCCAAAATGGCTTCATTTGGATGACGGCCGTTTACGAGGCAATCGTAAATGTTCTTGACTGATTTAGGGTCAAATCCAAGGCCAGAGGTTGAGTTCGCTTGCGGATCGGCATCGATGATCAGTGTTTTATACTCAAGAACGCCCAAGCAACCACCCAAATTGATGGAAGTTGTTGTTTTTCCGACGCCCCCTTTTTGATTGGCGATGGCAATGATTTTACCCATAATTGATCTATTGAAAGCTAAAATTACAAGTAGTTCTGCATTCTTGGAAGCCCTCCTCCAGGAACTTATCAACCATTTTTATTCTGGTCCTGTCAATATCATTCATTCACAGACTTTTAGCCATGTAAAACATTCCGAGGTTTTTCAGTAAATTTGCCCTATGACCTCTAAGCGTTATATCAAGATCGGAAGTGCAGCAGCCAATGATGTCCAATTGACAGATTCTTCGGTGCAACCATTTCATGCACAAATTTTGCAAAACACCGACGGTCAAGTTTATCTGAGTACCTGCGTAGCAGACGCACAAGTTTTAGTGAATGGAAAGCAAGTCATTCAAACGGAAGAAATCTTTTCAGATGACCAACTTCAGATAGGGGAGTGTGCAATCAACCTTGACGGCCTTGTTTCTTGGCCCCAGCAAGCATTGAATAGAGCTGAACAAGCGCTTCAAGAAACGCAGTCTACAGATCCTGAAGCCAAACGCGGCCTTAGTTTGCAACTGATCTTGATCTATGCAGCCGTTGCTTTGTTGCTCATTCTCATGGCTTTTTATGTCTAGCTCAGAAAAAAATCACATTTTCTTTAAGCAAATCAGAAAATATTCGTAATATTGCACCCCCGTTTGATTGAAACGGTTTAAAATAACTGAGATGAACGTCATTAAACAAATTGAGCAAGAGCTCATCGCCAAAAATGAACTTCCAGCTTTCGGAGCCGGAGACACCATTATTGTTTCTTACCGTATTGTTGAGGGTAACAAAGAGCGTATCCAGCAATTCCAAGGTGTTGTTTTACAACGTCGTGGTGCGGGTGCTACTGAAACATTTACTATCCGTAAAATGTCAGGTAACATCGGTGTAGAGCGTATTCTTCCTGTGAACTCACCATTCATTGAAAGCATCACTGTCGTGAAACGTGGAGCTGTTCGTAGAGCACGTATTTTCTACTTCCGTGAGCGTACAGGTAAATCTGCTCGTATCCGTGAAAAGAAAAACTTTAGCCACTAAGCTAAATCCCATATTCAAAAAAAAGGAACTGAAAACAGTTCCTTTTTTTTTGCCCTATACTTTTGTTTTTAATCAAATGAATCAAATGAATCAAATGAATCAAATGAATCAAATGAATCAAATGAAT
>CAYPVA010000076.1:0-8749 GCA_964414045.1 uncultured Lishizhenia sp.
TAAACGCAAATTGGAGGACGCTCTGTATTTCCTAGTGTTGGAGCCTTATAAAACGTATAATGCGCAAATTTTACGCGCTCCTGTTGAGTAGAAATCAATTTTATATCGATTATGGGATTGGGTTCATGCATCAGAAAAGGCTCTTGAAATAGTTTTATCCAACCATGTGCAGGATGCCCGGGTGGAGTACTAGTCAAGTTTACGGCCGTTGCCGTAGACAAACGTTCAAATAACTTCGTTTCCTGGATGTCATTGATGCATTGGTAATGCCATATCCCTTTGACTTTTTGCTTGTGTACGACATCATAAAACCTACCATTCAGCCTGAATTCATGGGGCTTCACCCATTTGAGTTGTCGACTTTCTTTTTCTGAAAAATGAAATGAAATGAGTTGGTTTTCGGGTACTGAAAGCTTGATCGCTTTTTTTATTTGTTTGCGGATCAGGTAATGCTCAATTTCAAAAAATGCGAAAAAACCTACCAATTGATAGGTAAAGAGCACTAAAAAGCCGATTTGCAAAAATTTTCGCACGTCCAAAGATAAACTTAAATTTACGCTGAATTAAATCAACATCATGAAATTTTTAAGCCTACTCATTATTACATTTTATTTTTTCAATGCATTAGCGCAAGCTCCAGGTTCTTTGGATTTGACATTCGCTGGAACCGGATTTGCAAGTTACGGCCCGGTTGCAACGAATTTCTTTGATAATGCACAAGATGTTGTCACCTTGCCAAATGGAAAAATGGTTTACTGCGGAACTTCGGGAGTTACCTCGAGTCTAGGAATGGTCGCTGTAAGACTTAATTGTGATGGTACCATCGACAACACCTTTGGTACAAACGGCTATTTTATCTACAACGCTCCGAGTGGTTCATGCTTTGCTTATGATATAGAATTATTACCCACGGGCAAAATGCTGATAGCGGGTGCCACTAGTCTAAGTGCAGCGAATCCACAGTTTACAATGATCAGGCTTAATGCAGATGGAACACTTGATCAAACTTTTGGTACCAATGGTTTCTTTAACAACGATATTGGCTCAAGTGAAGATTATGCACGCAAAATCCTGATCCAAAATAATAAAATCATTTTAGTCGGCTCATCTAAATTACCAGGTTTTAGTACCAACAGACTGGCACTTACACAATGTGACATGAATGGGCAAATTGATTTAACCTTTGGAACTAATGGAACTACTGTTTTTCAAAATGTGGCAGCCAATTCTTGTGCTGCAAATAGCGCGGTAATCGGTAGCAACGGTGATATTTTTATTTGTGGAGACGCTTACATCAACAACGTTTATTATCCACTTTTAGCAAAAGTTTCTTCTGCAGGTTTACCATACGCTGCATTTGGATCCAATGGTGTTTTAATTTCAATGGCGTTTAATTCTAGATTTTATGACATTGAATTTGACGGGACTAAACTAATTATGGCTGGTCAAAACGGCGTTGGACCATGGGATTTTATCCTACAAGCAAGAAATGAATCTACAGGAGCTTTGGTTACAACTTTTGGTCCAGGAGTGTTTCCTAGCACCCCAGGAACCACAGTTGTTGATTTCTCAGGAATGGATAATTATTACGAATTATTAATTCATCCTGATGGCTCAATACTAGCTTGTGGAACCACAGGTCCAAGTTCTTTTGTTCGAGATTTTATCATTTCAAAATATACAGCCAATGGTATACTTGTTCCATCATTTGGAACAAATGGCCACACGGTCACTACAATTAGTTCGAGTTGGGATGATGCTTACGGCATGGATTTATATCCCGGAAATAAAATTGTTGTTGCAGGTTTTGCCAATCCTGGACCAAACACGCAACATGCGGTAGCGAGATATGCTTATGGAACAGCCACTCCGGTTGCTGGTTGTATGGATCCGCTTTCGTGTAATTACAATTGTTTGGCAACAGTCAGTAACGGATCTTGCTTGTATCCAAATACACCTTGTAATGACAATAATCCAAATACCATCAACGATAGTACAGATGCAAACTGCAACTGTGTTGGGCAAACGATTACCGTGATTCCAGGCTGTATGAATCCGTTAGCTTGTAACTATAACCCAGCTGCAACAGTGGATAACGGAACTTGTATTATGCCAGGTTCGCCTTGTAATGACAACAACCCGAATACCATGAACGACAGCATCGATGCCAATTGCAACTGTGTGGGTATGCTGATAGTACCAGGTTGTATGGACCCAGCATCTTGCAATTACAATCCATTAGCAAATGTTGATGATTCGTCTTGTTTGTATCCTGGAACTTTGTGCGATGACAACAATCCAAATACCATCAATGACTCCATTAATCCTGATTGCATTTGTGTTGGTGACATCATTGTTTACGGATGTACAGACCCACTTTCATGTAATTACAATCCGCTGGCAAATATGAACGACAACACCTGTATATATCCTGATGCGCCTTGCGATGACAATAATCCGGACACCTATAATGATATACTTGACTCAAATTGTAATTGCCTAGGAACCTCATACATATATGGTTGTATGGATCCAAATGCCTGTAACTTTGATTCTTTAGCCACTGCCATTGGTTCGTCAATTTGTATTTTCCCCGGAGCACCTTGCGATGATGGTGACGCCTTGACGATCAATGATAGTTTATCAACAGATTGTCAGTGTGTAGGGATTGATATTTCTGGCTTACAAGAACTTGATAATATTTCTAGTATTTCACCGAATCCTTCTCAAGAACAAATTCAAATTCACTTATTGCAGAACGGACCGGCATTTATAGAAATTTGCAACATTGAGGGAAGGGTGATTCAACATATCGAATCCGACAAAATTGCTACTACAATACATGTTAATCATTTGGCAAGAGGGACCTACTTTATCAAAATTGCCCAGAACGGAAAACTTCAAGTTCACCAACTTATTCTGAATTAAACATGGAAGAACAGCATCTTGATTTTACGCAAAAAAGGCGTTACTACCATAACGACTTAAATGGTAAAAAGCAAGTTCTGATAGCACTGCATGGTTACGGACAACTAGCCCAATATTTCAGCAGAAAATTCAAAGACCTCGAGGAAACTTGGGGTCTTGTTTTTCCGGAAGGTCCACATCGTTTTTATATAGAAGGAAGTAGTGGACGCGTTGGTGCATCTTGGATGACTAAAGAGTGGCGAGCACAAGATATTTCTGAAAATACAAGCTATTTACTTCAACTCATTGCTGAAATTAAATCAAAGCATCCTGATATTTTGATATCCTTACTCGGTTTTTCACAAGGTGGTGCAACGGCAGCTAGACTGTATCAGGCCGAACCAGCATTAGTTGAAAAGCTCATCTTATGGGCAAGTGTGTTTCCACCAGATATTGATGTCGCTAGCTTTTCAAAAGAAGCCCAACTACATTTTGCGATCGGGAACCGTGACCCCTTCTTCGTAAAAGACGGAACGTCGCAAATGATACATACATATGCCCAATTAGGCTTTCAAACCCACAACTTTGATGGGGCGCATGACATCAGCAGCACGAAATTATTAGAAATCTTAAGCGATTAATCTTGTTTGGATTCCCATTTTCCTACAACCGCTGTTGCAATTGAATTGCCGAGCACATTGGTAGCGCTGCGAAACATATCGCAAAAATGGTCGATTGGCAAAATTAAGGCGACGCCTTCGATAGGAATATTGAACATGCCACAGGTGGCAGCAACTACAACCAAACTTGCTCTAGGCACGCCCGCAATGCCTTTACTGGTCAACATTAAAACAAGTAACATCGTTAATTGCGTCCCTGTATCTAAAGGTACACCATAAACCTGCGCAATAAATATGCTCGCAAAAGTCATGTACATCATGCTGCCATCAAGATTGAAAGAATAACCCAATGGTAGCATAAATGAAACGATTCTATCTTTGATACCAAAACGCTCTAATTCTTCGGTTAATTTGGGAAAAACAGCTTCACTACTTGTGGTGCCAAAGGCTATCACTAAAGGGCTAACAATGCGCTTCAATAAGGTGCGTAAATGAGCTCTTAAAAAAATATAACCTACCAACAGTAATACCACCCAAAGGGAGGCAATACCTACCAAAAATGAACTGAAGAACTTGGTGTACGTAAACATCAATTCTGAAACGTCTTTGACGGCAAATACGCCTGCAATGGCGCCGAAGACTCCAATTGGCGCAAAGCGCATTACAAAATTGACCATTTTTAAAATGATGTGAGACGTTTTATCCAAGGCATTGATCACCGGCTTAACGTTGTCGCCAATGGAAGCAGCAGCTAGCCCGAAAAAAATAGAAAATATGACGATCTGTAAAATTTCATTGGTAGCCATTGCCTCAAATACAGACTTCGGGATGATATGCTCGATAAAGTGCTGAATGGAAAAATCTTGTGTTTTGGCTGTAACTTCTGAAGCACTCGCAGTATCCACGCTCGATAGATGCACTCCTTGACCTGGTTGTAAAAAATTCACCCATAAAAGACCGATGATCAAGGAGATGAAAGATGCCGTAAAAAACCAAGCCAAAGCCCTTCCTCCTATTCTGCCGACAGATTTGATGTCGCCTAATTTAGCAATACCCACCACAAGTGTAGTTAATACCAATGGGGCTATAATCATTTGTACCAAGCGAATAAAGATGGTAGCCAACAATTTGATATGGGTACTAAATTGAGCAGCCTGCTCCTGTTCAAAATTCGCATGAACGATGGCTCCTAATATACCCCCGAGCACCATAGCTATAATGATATAAAGGGTTAAACGGTTCTTTTTGGTTTGCTGCGGTGCTGGATGATGCGTGCCTTCGTGCATGTCTTTCTGTATTTTGTTTATGAAGCCATAAAAATAAGAAAAGCTGAACATCTTCCAAGAATAACTTGTTTCAGAGTTAGCATTCAATTTTGTACTTTAGCAGCTCAATCAACACATGACCACAGCACAAGAAATCAACTTCAATTTCAATGAAGATCAAATGCGCTTGAAAATCAGAGCGCTCGAGCAAGAACTTGAAAAAATCGCTCAAGGAGGCGGCAAATCTAAGATAGAAAAACACCATGCCAACGGCAAACTGACAGCCCGAGAACGCATCTCCCTCCTACTTGACCCCGATAAACCATCTTTTGAATTAGGTGCCCTAGCAGGCTTTGGCATGTATAAAGAACATGGTGGCTGTCCTGCAGGTGGTGTTGTTGTAACGATTGGTTATGTTGCTTCCAGACAATGCATTGTTGTGGCCAATGATGCCACAGTAAAAGCAGGCGCATGGTTTCCGATCACCGGAAAGAAAAACCTACGCGCGCAGGAGCTTGCGATGGAAAACAAACTTCCGATCATCTATTTAGTCGACTCCGCAGGTGTTTACCTACCCATGCAAGAAGATATTTTTGCCGATAAAGAACATTTTGGACGCATTTTTAGAAACAATGCCAAGATGTCAGCGATGGGCATCACGCAAATTGCCGCAGTCATGGGCAGTTGTGTGGCAGGTGGTGCCTACCTTCCCATCATGTCAGACGAATCTTTAATTGTCGATAAAACAGGCACCATCTTTTTAGCAGGATCCTATTTAGTAAAAGCCGCAATCGGAGAAGATATTGACAACGAAACGCTCGGTGGTGCTACCACTCAAACTGAAATTTCTGGAGTTTGCGATTACAAAGTACCCGATGACAAAGCGTGTTTATTAAAAATTAGAGACCTCATGTCTCGGATTGCTTTGCCAAATAAAATTGCTTACCAACGCGATGAACCACAAGAACCAGCTCAAGCCATTGAAAAAGCCTACGGTATTATACCTGCTGATCGTTCCAAGCCTTACAATTCTAAGGCTTTACTTGAGACACTTGTAGATGCAAACTCCCTGAGTGAATACAAGCCCAGTTTTGGCAAATCAATCATTACTGCCTATGCCCGAATAGATGGATGGAGCGTTGGCATTGTTGCCAACAACCGAGAACTCGTCAAAAATGCGAAAGGTGAGATGCAATTTGGAGGGGTTATTTATTCAGACTCCGCCGATAAAGCAGCCCGATTTATCATGCTCTGCAATCAAAAGAAAATTCCTCTTGTTTTCTTGCATGATGTGACCGGATTTATGGTTGGCTCTAAGAGTGAACACGGAGGTATCATCAAAGACGGCGCAAAAATGGTCAATGCGATGGCTAACAGCGTAGTACCAAAATTCTCTGTGGTTATCGGAAACTCTTATGGCGCAGGAAACTATGCTATGTGTGGCAAGGCCTATGACCCACGTTTGATAATTGCATGGCCTACCGCTGAAATTGCAGTGATGTCTGGAGCGGCTGCGGCAAAAACCCTACTCCAAATCGAGGTTGCTAATTTGAAAGCACGTGGTGAAATCATTAGCCCTGAAAGAGAGAAAGAATTACTTGATCAAATCAAGCGCAATTATGACGAACAAATTTCGCCATACTATGCCGCTAGTAGACTTTGGATTGACGCCATCATCGACCCAAAACAAACCCGGAAAATTATTTCGTTAGGAATTGATATGGCGAGTCATGAAGCAGAGTTGGCACCTTATAAGGTTGGTGTTATTCAAACTTAATAACGCTAGATTACTTAATCGTCAAAACCAGGAGTGGTACTCTTTTTACCGTTTAAGTAATACGTGTAGCCAAATCCTACACTTAAATAACTGGAGTTCTTGATGTATTCTTCAGCGTCGTAACCGAAATCACCCTCTAGTCCAATCAATTGAGGATTAAATGTATAGCCATAAATAGGTAAACCTATACTTAATCTAAAACTCTGATTGACATCTGATGTCAGAATAAAACCAATGTTGGGTTCAATATAGAATGACGAAACTCGATTTGGTGAAAGTCCTTGTGCACTTAAGGCATCAGAAACAACAAAACTGTACACTTGTCCGGCTCTCAATCCTATGTCAGTGCCAAACCTTTCCGACCAAAATTTTTCATGACCCGTTTTCATAAAAGCTGCTCCGGAGTGTATCCCACCATATACTTTAGTCGGGACCCTAAATTCATTGATTGCGAAATAAGAATAATGTACACCTGCTCCTATATAAAAACCTGACTTGAGGGCATACTGGTAATGTAGGTTGGCATGAACTAATCCTTGCATGATCAACTGAAATGGCTTATTTCCCATTGAATTGGGCAAACACAACTCAAAAGTAAAAGAGTCATCTGGTTTTATTTCTTGCGCTAAAGTGGTATTTGTCCTTTGCACAAAATATAAAAGCAATGCAACAACAATTATTTTTTGAACCATTTATTTATAATTTGATCAAAATACGCGACAGATTCGGGTTCTAATTTCCAAAAGTAAATTGGAAGTATTAAAACGATAAATAACAACATCTCTTTAACGACAAAACTTAAAAATGGTTGTATTGCAAATAAATTAACAAACCAATTATTGAGCAGCGTAAAGAAAATAAACACAATTAAAGCATTGAATATCAAATACAACTGACTTTTTCTAGCTGGATTTAAATCGTATGCTCTAAAAATATAATACCCTCTAAAAATATTATACAACAAGTAAGCTGCACTGGTAGAAATTGCAGCCCCTACCATTCCAAAAATTGGTATCAACCAAAGATTGGCTAAATATACACCTAAGATTAAAAATAAGGTGAAAAAAAGATCGATGCGGTATTTCTTTGAAGTTGAAAAAATAACAGCATTAAGGCCAAAATACATATCTACGATACGACCTAACATTAAAAAGAAAAACACCCATTTCCCATCTGCATAGGAAGGAATAAAAGTGAAAAGTTCATCAATTACTATCCATACTGCTAAAAACCCAGTTAACGAAAGAAGCAGGCCAACAGAAGAACTCTTTTGATAAAGCGACTGCATTGCCGTCTTATTTCTTTCCTTCCATTGTAATGCTACTAATGGTGTAGCTACCCGTAAAATTGCGCGATAAGGAAAGATGATTGCCGATATCAAAAACAACATGGTGGTATAAATGCCTGTTTCCGACAAACCTCTAAATTTTGCTATCATGAGTGCATCCATCGAAATCACCAATAAAGTGGCCAAAGCGTTGACATAAGAAAAACCGGTATAAGACAGCATGATACCTTGAAACTTCTTAGGAATTTGAATATGAGAAAATCTGAATGTCAGTTCTTTTTTTTGCAGTAAATAAACCAATAAATAAAGTGTAGGAATAAAATGAATCAAAATATAAACCCATATAAACTCACTGAAATTCAAGTGTTTAAACCAAAAAAGAAACAACAGAATAGTCGTGCAGAATCGCAGTACAATTTCCTGTAAAAATACCGGAAGGATATTTTGTTGCATTCCTCTCAAATAATTTTCAAATAACTGAAAATAAACCAAGGCAATACCTAATGGAAGAATTAGATGGAAATAACTTGTAAATAATGCAGATTTTTCCTGATACGTTGCTATTACCAAATCTTGCAAACCATAAAGTAAGGCACCGAATAAGACAAGCCCTAAAGCCACAAGCAAACTATTAGCTAATAGGAAGCCATAGTGTCGTTTTTCTTGATTTCGGAAAAAAGGGAAAAAACGCCAGGTAGAATAAGTGGTGCCAAGGTTGGCAAATTGCGCAAATAGCAAACCAACATTCAATAAAAGATTGATCACACCAACTTGTGCTGTGCTAAACAACAATATAAATAAAATCCCTTTGTTCAAATAGCCCAAAACCAGACCGATCAAGGATAGCATGGATGTTTTGATAGCGTCTTTTTGAACAATTCCCATAGCGTAA